>NZ_JBAKHL010000022.1:0-98202 GCF_036902715.1 Micromonospora sp. CPCC 205546 | reverse complement strand
TGCCGGTTCCGGTGCTTTCCGCCCGCCGGCCGCCGGACGGGAGGCCCGGTCCGGGCCGACGTCCGGCGAAGCCCCCCGACCGTCCGGCGAAGGCCATCGACCGGGCCCCGGCGGCCCGACCGGGGTGGCCCGCGCGGCCGCCCCGGCGCCCCGCCCCGGGCCCGAGGACCGGGCCGCCGGGCGCGCCCTTCCACCCCACCGCGAGCCCGGGCGGCCGGAGCCGTCTGGCGCCTCGCCCGTGCCGACGCCGGGGGTCGTCGGTGAGCCGGTGGTGGCGCGGGCGGCGGCGGTCGTACCGTCCGTCGAGCCGGCCGACGGACCGGCGCTGCGCCGGCCCGCGGAGCCGGAGTCGCCGGACGAGGACGCGACCGGTCCCGGCGGGCTGCGCGGCGCGCGCTCCGAGCTGCGCCGCCGGATGCGCGAGCGGCGGCGGCTGCGGATGGGCATCCTGGCCCTGGTCAGCGTGGTGCTGCTCGGCGCGATCCCGCTCTACTTCGGCATCCGTACGCTCAGCCGCGATCCGGTCTTCGACACCCTCGACGAGCTGGACGTGCCGGGCTGGGCGGCGGTGCAGACCGTCGACGACGTGAGCGGCAGCCGCTGGTGCCTGCTCGACTGCCGGCTGCGCGAACGCACGGCCACGTCCGAGCGGCCGCCCGCGGAGACGGCACAGGTCTACGAGCGGGCGCTGACCGACGACGGCTGGCGCCCCTGGAAGGTGACCCGCTGCCCCGAGCAACCGGCGAAGGGGAGCTACACGTGCTGGCGCCGGGACGAGCTGACCCTCGACCTGTGGGTACGCGAGCCCGCCTGCGTGCCGCCGCCGGTGGACGGGGAGCCGGCCGTCGTGCCGTCGCCCGACCCGAAGACCGCTGCGGAGCAGTGCTCCGGCTCGTTGGTGTCGGTGAAGGTCCGCAACGCGATCGACGACGAGCGGACCCGGCCCCAACCCACCATTGACCCGTCACTCACCGGGGAGGATCCCTTCCCGACGCTCACCGAGGACCCGCTCGCGACGCCGACACCCTCACCGTCCTGAGCCGGTTTCCATCACGGACGGTAGGGTCTGGGGCTGGCGGACCGCCAGCCCCCGCCGGCCCCTCGCGGGTCGCCGAGCGGCGATGTGGGTAGGACGGTCGCGCGTTGCGGGGACGTCGGGTTCCCGGAACTCTGCTTGAGGAGGACAGGCGTGGGCTTTTTCGAGGTCGCGGCGCTGATCGCGGCGATCGCGTTCGCGATGCTGGTGTTGATCCTGACGCTGCCCATCCTGCGTCTGCGGCACACCGTGGACGCCACCACCCGGATGATCAACGACCTCAACGACCGCACCGCGCCGCTGCTCGGTGACGTGAACACCACCGTGAAGAACGTCAACACCGCCCTGGAGCAGGTGCAGACCTCCCTGGACGGGGTCAACCTGCAGCTCGCCAAGGTCGACACCATGACCAGCCACGCGCAGAACGTCACCGCCAACGTCGCGAACCTGGCGACCGTCGTCTCCGCCGCCGCCGCCAACCCGCTGGTGAAGGTGGCCGCGTTCGGCTACGGCGTCCGCAAGGCCGCCTCCGCGCGGCGGCACGCCGAGACCGAGCGTGAGGTGCGCGACACCATCAAGCAGCAGCGGCGGGCCGCCAAGCGCGGCAACCGCTGACCCGGCACGACCAGGAGGAGCTCGGAGATGAGGCGGTTGTTCTGGCTCGGCATCGGGCTGGCCGTGGGGGTGGTGGTGGTCCGCAAGGCCACCCGCACCGCGCAGGCGTACACCCCGGCCGGCATCGCCAGCACGGTGACCGAATCCGCAGGCGGGCTGGCGGAGTCGCTGCGTAGCTTCGTGGAGGACGTCCGGATCGCGATGGCCGAGCGCGAGCAGGAGATCCACGAGGCGTTCGCCCAGGGCGAGGCGTTCGACGACCAGTTCGCCGAGCTGCGGGAGGACCCGCGCATCGGCGACCGAGAGATCTTTCCGGAGGACCACCAGCGATGAAGACGGCGGAGATCAAGCGGCGGTACCTCGCCCACTTCGAGGCGAACGGGCACACCGTGGTGCCGTCCGCTCCGCTGCCCGCCATCAGCGACCCGAACCTGCTGTTCGTCAACGCCGGCATGGTGCAGTTCGTGCCCTACTTCCTGGGGCAGCAGGCCGCGCCGTACCGGCGGGCGGTCAGCGTGCAGAAGTGTATCCGCACGCCCGACATCGACGAGGTCGGCAAGACCAGCCGGCACGGCACGTTCTTCCAGATGAACGGCAACTTCTCCTTCGGTGACTACTTCAAGGACGGGGCGATCCCGCTCGCCTGGGACCTGGTCACCAGGTCCCAGGCGCAGGGCGGCTTCGGCCTCGACCCGGAGCGGGTCTGGCCGACGGTCTACCTCGACGACGACGAGGCGTTCGAGATCTGGCGTTCGGTCGGGGTGCCGACCGAGCGGATCGTGCGCCGGGGCAAGGCGGACAACTTCTGGTCGATGGGCATTCCCGGCCCCTGCGGCCCGTGCTCCGAGCTGTTCTACGACCGTGGTCCGGAGTACGGCCGCGAGGGCGGACCGGCGGTCGACGAGGACCGCTACATGGAGTTCTGGAACCTCGTCTTCATGCAGTTCGAGCGCGGCCCGGGCACCGGCAAGGAGGACTACCCGATCCTGGGTGACCTGCCGGCGAAGAACATCGACACCGGCATGGGCCTGGAGCGGATGGCCTCGATCCTCCAGGGTGTCGACAACCTCTACGAGATCGACGAGGTCCGGCCGATCCTCGACAGGGCCGCCGAGCTGACCGGCAAGCGCTACGGCGCGCATTCCGGGCAGGTGGCCAGCGAGTCGCACCCGGACGACGTACGGCTGCGGGTGATCGCCGACCACGTGCGCACCGCGCTGATGCTGATCGGCGACGGGGTCACGCCGAGCAACGAGGGGCGCGGCTACGTGCTGCGCCGCATCATGCGCCGGGCGATCCGGTCGGTGCGGCTGCTGGGCTGGCAGGAGCGGGCGCTGCCCGAGCTGCTGCCGGTGGCCCGGGACTGCATGGCCCCGTCGTACCCGGAGCTGGCCGCCGACTTCGACCGGATCGCCGACTACGCGTACGCGGAGGAGGACGCCTTCCTGTCCACCCTGCGCGCCGGCACCACGATCCTGGACACGGCGATCGCCGAGACCCGCACCGCCGGCAAGCCGGCGCTGTCGGGTGAGAAGGCGTTCCAGCTGCACGACACGTACGGCTTCCCGATCGACCTGACCCTGGAGATCGCGGCCGAGCAGGGCCTGGCGGTCGACGCGGAGGGCTTCCGTCGGCTGATGGCCGACCAGCGGGCCCGCGCCAAGGCCGACGCCCAGGCGCGCAAGACCGGGCACACCGACCTGTCGGCGTACCGGTCGGTGCTCGACTCGGGCGGCCCAGTGCGGTTCACCGGCTACGGCGAGGTGTCCCGGGAGTCGACGGTGCGGGCGGTGCTCGGCGTCGACGGCCCCCGCCAGGCGGCGGTCGAGGGCGACACGATCGAGCTGGTGCTCGACGCCACCCCGTTCTACGCCGAGGGCGGCGGCCAGCAGCCCGACCTGGGCATGATCACCGTCGGCGGCGGCCAGGTCGAGGTGCTCGACGTGCAGCAGCCGGTGCCCGGCCTGATCGTGCACCGCGCCCGGGTGCTGCGGGGCGAGGTGCGGGCGGGGGAGACCGGCTACGCCGAGATCGACACCACCCGCCGGCGGGCCATCTCCCGGTCGCACACCGCGACGCACCTGGTGCACCAGACGATGCGCAACTTCCTCGGCGAGTCCGCCACCCAGGCCGGCTCGCTGAACGCCCCGGGGCGGCTGCGCTTCGACTTCAACACCCCGACGGGCGTGGCGCCGAGCGTGCTGCGCGACGTCGAGCAGCAGGTCAACGAGGTGCTCCTCGCCGACCTGGAGGTGCACGCCTTCATCACCTCGCTGGACGAGGCGCGGCGCATCGGCGCGATGGCGCTGTTCGGCGAGAAGTACGGCGAGGAGGTGCGGGTCGTCGAGGTCGGCGACTACGCCCGGGAGCTGTGCGGCGGCACCCACGTCTCCCGTTCCGGCCAGCTCGGCCTGGTGAAGATCCTCTCCGAGTCGTCGATCGGCTCCGGGGTGCGCCGGGTCGAGGCCCTGGTCGGCATGGACGCCTTCAACTTCCTGGCCCGGGAGCACCTGCTCGTGTCCCGCCTCGCCGAGCTGTACCGGGTGCCCAACGACCAGGTCGCCGACCGGGTCGAGCAGACCGTGACGCAGCTGCGCGACGCCGAGAAGGAGTTGGAGAAGCTGCGGGCCCAACTGGTGCTCGGCGGCGCGGCGGCGCTCGCGGCGCAGGCGAAGGACGTGCACGGTGTGGCGTACGTGGGCACCGAGGCGCCGGAGGGCGCGGCCGGCAACGACGTGCGGACCCTCGCCCAGGAGATCCGGGGCAGGATCGACCCGGCGCGGCCGGCGGTCGTCGCCGTGGCGGCCCGGGCAGGAGGCAAGGCGTCGCTGGTCGTCGCGGTGAACCCGGCCGCGCGCAGCCGGGGCCTGGCCGCGTCCGCCCTGGTCAAGGCGGCCTTCTCCGGCCGCGGCGGCGGCAGCCCCGACCTCGCCCAGGGCGGCGGCCTGCCGGCCGCCGAGGCGCCGAACCTGCTCCGCACGGTCGAGAAGGCGATCGCCGACGCGTGATACGTGCTCGCAGCGGCCAGGGCGGACCCGCGTGGTCCGCCCTGGTTCGCCGTCTCAGGGGAGTCACCGGCCGTGAGTGAGTTGTCCCGGGGCGTCCGGCTCGGCGTCGACGTCGGGCAGGTCCGGGTGGGGGTCTCCCGCTCGGACCCGCACGGGGTGCTGGCCACCCCGCTGGTGACCCTCGCCCGCGACCTCACCGCCGCCCCGGACGCGGTGCCGGCCGACATCGCCGCGCTCGGCGCGCTGGTGGCCGAGCACGAGGCGGTGGAGGTCGTCGTCGGCCTACCGGTCAATCTCGCCGGGAAGCACGGTCCCGCCGCCGTACACGTGAAGGCGTACGCTGACCGACTGGCCGATGTAATAGCGCCCGTTCCGGTGGCGCTCACCGACGAGAGGATGTCCACGGTCGTGGCGTCTCGTAGGCTTGCCGAGCGTGGGGTCCGAGGAAAACGGCAACGGGCGGTGGTCGACCAGGCCGCCGCGGTGGAGATTCTGCAGAGCTGGCTGGACGCGCAGCGGAGGCGGACGCGATGATGGACGATCTTGATCTCGGGTTCGACGAACAGGACCGGGGGGAGAAGGGCAAGCACCGGCGCGGCGCGGTGCGCAAGCGCAAGGGCGGCTCCGGCGGTGGTGGCGGCCGGGGCAAGACCGTCCTGGCCCTGCTGCTCGCCTTCGTCCTGCTGGGCACGATCGGCGGCGGCGCCTTCTACGGCTTCGACCGCGTCCAGAGCTACTTCGTGACGCCCGACTACGACGGCGCGGGCACCGGCGAGGTGACGGTCGAGATCAAGCAGGGCGCGTTGATCGCCGACATGGCCAACGCGCTGGTCACCGCCGGCGTGGTGAAGAGCGCCAAGGCGTTCGTCGAGGCCGCCGAGGAGAACGCCCGCAGCAAGAACATCCAGCCGGGCACCTACAAGCTGCGCAAGCAGATGAGCGGCGAGAGCGCCGTCGCCGCGATGCTCGACCTGAAGAACCGGATCGTCAACGGGATCACCGTCCCGGAGGGCCGGACGGCGAAGAGCGTCTACAAGCTGCTCTCCGAGAAGACCAAGATCCCGGTGAAGGAATTCGAGGCGGCGGCGAAGGACCCGATCGCGCGGGGCGTACCGGACTGGTGGTTCAAGCGCACCGACAACAAGAAGGTCAAGCCGTCGATCGAGGGCTTCCTCTACCCGGACACCTACGAGATCCCGCCGAAGGCGACCGCCGAGACGATCATCGAGCAGATGGTCGAGAACTTCCTCAGCGTGACCGGTGAGATGGAGTTCGCCGACCGGGTGCAGAAGGAGCGCGGCGGCATCAGCCCGTACGAGGCGCTGATCGTCGCGTCGCTGGCGCAGGCCGAGGCCGGCCGCAAGGAGGACCTGGGCAAGGTGGCCCGGGTCGCCTACAACCGGGCCTACGGCGAGTTCCCGTGCAACTGCCTGGAGATGGATGTCACGGTCAACTACTACCTGGAGTTGACCGGCCAGGACACCAAGACCTCCGCCGAGATGACCAAGGAAGAGCTTCTCGACACGAAGAACCCGTACAGCCGCAAGCTGCGGGGGATGATCCCCACTCCGATCAACAACCCGGGCAAGGACGCCATGGCGGGAGCGATGGACCCGCCCGTGGGGAAATGGCTCTGGTTCGTGGCGGTCGACAAGAAGGGGACCACGGAGTTCGCCGAGACCTACGACGAACAGTTGAAGAACGAGGCGAAGGCCCGGGAGAACGGCGTCATCTGATGACGGCCGCACGGCGGGCGGGGGTGCTCGGCACGCCGATCGCGCACTCACTCTCTCCGGTGATCCACAACGCCGGCTACGCGGCGGCGGGGCTGACCGGGTGGTCGTACACCCGGATCGAGTGCGCCGCCGCGGAGCTGCCGGCCGTGGTCGCCGGCCTGGGCCCGGAGTGGGCCGGGCTGTCGGTGACCATGCCCGGCAAGGAGGCGGCGCTCGCGGTGGCCGCCGAGGTCTCGCCGGTCGCCGCCGCCGTCGGCGCCGCCAACACGCTGGTACGCCGTCCGGACGGCTCCTGGTACGCCGACAACACCGACGTGGTCGGCATGGTCGAGGTGCTCACCGACGCCGGGGTGCGCCCGGGCGCGACGGTGACCGTGCTGGGCGCGGGCGGTACGGCCCGCGCGGCGGTGGCTGCGGCGGGGCGGCTCGACGCCGCTGCGGTGACCGTGGTGGCCCGCCGCCCGGCGGCGGTCGAGGAACTGCGTTCCGTGGCCCGCGCGGTCGACGTGGAGATGCGCGCGGCAGCCTGGGACGACGACGCGGCGACCCACCTCGCCGCCGACGTGGTGATCTCGACCGTGCCGAAGGGGGTCGCCGACCCGATGGCCGTCGCGGCGGACTGGCGGCCCGGCACGGTGCTCTTCGACGCGCTCTACGACCCGTGGCCGACGCAGCTGGCTGCCTCGGCCGAGGCAGCCAGCTGCCGGATCGTCTCCGGCCTCGACCTGCTCCTGGCCCAGGCGGTGGGCCAGTTCGAGCACTTCACGGGCGTCGCCGCGCCCCGGGCCGCGATGGCCGCCGCGCTGGCCGCCGCCCGCGCCGCCTGACCGTCGGGCGCGGGGCGGCAGTGTCCTCTGTGCCCATCCGGTGCATCCTTAGGCGACGGTTAAGACGCGCTTAGGTGCGGCTGTCGTCCCCACGTCACGCCGTGGCCGTGGTTACGCTGCTGACCGTCACCGCCCGACACACAGGGAGTTCACCTTGGCTCGGCACGGACTGCACCGCCTCACCCGGCACCCCGGCCCCCGACGCAAGGCCGTCGTCCTCGGCGTGGCCGGCGCCACGGTGGTGGCCGGCATCGTGGCCACCACCATGCCGCTGCTGGCCGCCGACGACCTGTCGATCCCGGCGATCGCGGACACGACGGCGACCATGGTCGCGCAGGACGGGGACAACGGGGCGAAGACGACGCTGGCGACCTGCGCGGTCCGCTGCGACGGCAACCCCCGGGGCGGCCGGGAGGCGATCGTCCAGTTCGCCGTGACCACCCTGCCGGCGACGGCCGTGGACGTGCGGGCCACGCTGCGGGTGCACGCGTGGCAGGAGTTCCCGGCGACGGTGACCGCGCACTCCAGCGCCGTGGACGCCCGCGCGGCACGGCCGACGCCGGCGCTGCCGGGGGCGGTGCTGGACACCGTCTCGGGTGTGGCGAAGGGCTTCAACGAGTGGGACGTCTCGGCCCTGGTGAAGGGCAACGGCACCTGGACGGTGTCGCTGGCGCAGACGGGTCTGGAGAGCCGGATCTACTGGGCGTCGACGGAGAACCGCAATCCCGACCTGCGCCCGCGACTGGAGATCACCTACGACGTCGGCACCCGGCCCACCCCGGTGGTGACCAGCGCGGCGCCGTCGCCGAGCCGGACGGTCGCGCCGAGCCCCACGCCGAGGCCGACGCCCAGCGTGAGCCCCACCCGCCCCACCCCGAGCCCGTCGGCGAGCGCCTCGACCGGTACGGACCGGTGCGGCGCGGTGTCGAGCCGGCTGGTGCCCTCCTGCGGGGCCTGGTGGGGGATGTACTCCCCGTCCAGCGCCGGCGACGGGTGGGACCACGGCGCCGCGGTCGCGAAGGTGGAGGCGCAGGTCGGGCGGAAGTTCGACGTCGTGCACCGCTACCACGACTTCTCGAACGCCGGCAGCAACGGCGCCTTCCCCGACGCCTACCAGCGGCAGCAGATGCGCGAGGGACGGCTGATGTTCTTCGCCTGGGAGTCGCGGATCTTCTCCTCTGGCACCGTGCTGACCTGGCAGGACGTCTACAGCGGCCGGTACGACGCCACCATCGACGCGGTCGCCGGCCGGATCCGCGACACCGGCGTGCCGGTGTTCATGGGCTTCGACCACGAGCCGGAGGACGAGCCGGCCAAGGGCAGTGACGCCGACTTCGTCCGCGCCTGGCGGCACGTGCACGACCGGTTCGCCGCGGCGGGCGCCGACAACGCGGTGTGGGTGTGGACGATGATGGGCTGGTCGGGTCACCACGACCGGTACGCCGGTCTCTATCCCGGCGACCGGTACGTCGACTGGGTGGGCTACGACCCGTACAACTTCCACGTCTGCAACGGCAGCAAGGTCTGGAAGAGCCCGGCCACCACCGTCGGCGGCTTCTACCGGTGGCTGGACGACAATCGTCTCGGGGTCGGCAAGCCGCGGATGCTCGCGGAGTTCGGCACCAACTTCGACGCGGCCGACCCGGACGCCAAGCGGCGCTGGTTCGAGGAGTTCCCGGCGGCGCTGAAGGCGCACCCGAAGATCAAGGCGGCCATCTACTTCAACTCGCCGGGGATGACCCGCCGGTCGAGCACCTGCGACATGACCATGAACCACGACGCCTCGTCGGTGGCAGGGTTCGCCCGGGCCGGGCGGGACAGCTATCTGCGTCAGCCCACCGGGGGCGCCCGCTGACACACCACGTTCACAATCTGACGCCGTCATTGACGAGTCGGACATCCGACATGCTGTGTGCGGTGTCATGTTGCTGATGCAGTGACCGCCCAATCGGTGGATATCGCCACCCACGGTCGACCAGGCACGCTACGCGGGTTCTCTCCCGACATGGAGGCGTAGCGTGCCCGAAATCCCGCTCTCTCGGCGATCCGCCGGACTCCGCACCCGGGCGGCGGTGATCGCACTCGTGACCGCCGCCGCCGTGCTGGCCGTCCCCTCCGGGACATCCGCCGCCGTGGTGCCGGCTCCCGAACCGGCGACCCTGGTCTCGGCCAACCCGGCCGACGCCACACCGCACGCCAGGGACGGCGAGACCCGCGCCTTCGCGCAGGTCGGCTCCACCGTGTTCGTCGGCGGCAGCTTCACCCAGATCCGGCAGACCGCCAGCGCGGCGTGGACCACCCAGCGCTACCTCTTCGCGTACGACCGGGCGACCGGCACGATCTCGACCAGCTTCCTGCCGGTGCTGGACGGCGCGGTCAACACGCTGGTCGCCGGGCCCGGCGGCACGCTGATCGTCGGCGGCACCTTCAAGAACGTCAACGGCGTCCCCCGCAAGAACCTGGTGGCGCTCAACCCCGGCACGGGCGCGATCGTCGACAGCTGGGTCGGCCGCTCCGACGGCGGCACGGTGCGTGACCTGGCGCTGCACGGCAACTGGCTCTACGTGGCCGGCGCGTTCAACTGGCTCAACGGCACCGCCCACGCCGGCCTCGGCCGGCTCAACGCCACGACCGGCGCCATCGACCCGACGTTCAACGTCAACGCCACCGTCGGGCGCCACCAGACCACCTCGTACGTGTGGACGCTCGACGTCTCCCCGGACGGCGGCACCCTGGCCGTCGGCGGCAACTTCATGTTCGTCAACGACCTGCCGCGCAACCAGATGGCGTTGGTCGACCTCTCGGGCACCCCGACGGTGCTCGACTGGAGCACGGAGAAGTTCGTGGCACCCTGCGCGGCGCCGGCGACCTTCGTGCACTACGTGCAGGACGTCAAGTTCGGCGCCGACGGCAGCTGGTTCGTCGTCGGCACCAACGGCGGCGCGGGCTGGCCGGCCGCATACTGCGACGCGCTGGTGCGCTTCGAGACCGCGGCCCGCGGCGCCGGGCAGCTCGGCACCTGGGTCGACTACACCGGCAACGACACCATCACCTCCGTCGAGGTCGCCGACAACGTCATCTACCTGGGCGGGCACTTCCGCTGGCTGAACAACCCGAACGCCAGCGACACCGCCGGCAAGGGCGCGATCGACCGGCTCGGCATCGCCGCCGTCACCCCGGCCACCGGGATGCCGGTCAACTGGAACCCCCGCCGCAGCGGCAGCGCGTCGATGCCGCCCGGCACCAGCACCTGGGGCTCGTCGGTGCCGGTGCTCTGGCGCGGCAGCGACGGCCTCTACTTCGGCCACAACTCCGACGGCATGGGCAACGAGTACCACGGCCGGCTCGGGATGTTCCCGCTGACCGGCGGGCGCACCATCACCCCGAAGAACGCCCCGACCGCCGCCACCGGCAACCTCTACGTCGGCACCGCCGCGGGCGAGCTGGCCAAGGTGCCGTTCGACGGCACCAGCCTGGGCACCCCGACCACGGTCAGCCAGCCCAACTACACGGCGGCCGGCGCGACCTGGCGGGTGGCCGACCGGATCTACTGGTCGCACAGCGTCGCCGGCACCCCCACGGGCAGCCGGATCGACATCTCGCTGTTCAACGGCGGCGCGATCGGCGCCCCGTGGGAGGCGTCCGGCTACAACGACTGGTTCAACCCGGCGCTGATGACCGGCGCCTTCTACCTCGACGGTCGTCTCTACTACACCCGTACGGGCGCCAGCGGCCTCTACTACCGCTACTTCGAGATCGACGGCAACTACCTCGGCGCCACCGAGTTCGCGCTGCCCACCACCGGGGTGACCTGGTCGGCCGTGCGGGGCATGGCCTGGGTGGCCGGCCGGATCGTGTACGGTGCCACCGACGGAACGCTGCGCAGCGTGCCGTTCGACCCGACGGCCGCCCCGGCGGTGGACGGAACGGCGGCGACGGTGGTCCCCGCGACCGCCGGTGTGACGTGGTCGACGCCGTCGACCTTCTTCTCCGTGCAGTGACGGTCGACTGTTCGTAACGGAACATCGGTAGATTGTTCACGTTGGGCCGGCGACGGATCAGCCGTCGCCGGCCCGCACCACGTGGGGAGGGTCGTTGGTCGGCGCGGGTGGCAACCGCAGGGGCCTCGCGGTGCGGGCCGTCTTCGCGGTCAAGCGCGGCTGGTACACGCTGCGCTATCCCCGGCTGACGTTGGGTCGGGGCGTGGAGATCCGCGGCCGGATCCGGCTGCGCCGGGGCGTACGGGTCAGCATCGGCGACCGCACCAGGATCAACAAGCTGGTCCGCTTCGCCGGGCCCGGCGAGGTGCGGGTCGGCGCCGACTGCCTGTTGAACGCCACCTGGATCGGCACCTGGACGTCGGTCACGATCGGCGACCGTTGCCTGCTCTCGGACTGCGAGCTGCTGGACAACGACTTCCACAACCTGCCTCCCGAGCAGCGGCACGACCCGCCCGTCCCGGCCACCCGCGCCCCGATCACGATCGAGGACAACGTGTGGATCGGGGCGCACGCCCTGGTGATGAAGGGCGTGCGGATCGGCCGGGACAGTGTCGTGGGCGCCGCCACGGTGGTCCGTACGGACGTGCCGCCGCGGGTCGTGGTCGCCGGAAATCCACAACAGACGGTGAAGAAGTTCCATGACTGACGCTTCCCCCGGTTCCTGGCCCACGGACGTCCCCGCCGGGGGCGGCACACCGGGCCGCACCGTCACGCTGACCGATCTGCTGCGCGTACCGCTGCACCGCATCCGGCTGGTCGGAGCCGTCGCCGCGGTCGGCCTGCTCGCCGCGCTCGGCTACGTGGTGCTCGTCCCCGGTGCCGTGACCGCCAGCGCGGTCGTGGCGGTCCGTCCCGTCGTCACCGACGCGTTCACGCCCAGCGGGGCCGCCGCCGACCGGGCGGTGAACATGAACGTGGAGAGCGGCATCGCCACGGGCACCGACGTGGTGCAGCGGCTCGCCGACTCGGGCGGGCTGGATCCGCGCGAGGTGCGCGACGCCCTCGAGGTCGAGGTGCCCACCGGCGGGCAGATCCTGCGCTTCGTCTACCAGGCCCCCACCGCCGAGCAGGCCGTCGAGGGCGTCAACCTCGCCGCCCGGGCCTACCTGGACGTGCGCCGGGCGATGTACGAGAAGCAGCGCGAGGAGATGCTGCGCTCGTACGACGAGAGCATCGCCAAGGTCGCCGCCCAGCAGGCCGCCCTGCAGAAGCGGGTCAACAACGCCCGGGAGGGCACCGTCGACGCCGCGGTGACCGAGCTCACCGGCATCAACAACCAGCTCACCCAGCTCAACGCCGCACGGACCGAGATCGCCGCCGTCGACGTCAACCCCGGCTGGGTCACCCAGACCGCCGAGCGGGCCCTGGCCTCCTCCGCCGGCAACGGCCCGCTCTACGTGCTCGCCGGCCTGCTCGGCGGGACGCTGCTCGGCGTGGTGCTCGCGTACGCCTGGGAGTCGATGGACCGGCGGATCCGGTCGGTCGACGACGGCCGGGACGCCACCGGGCTGCCGCTGCTCGGCACGGTCCGCAGCCGCCGGTGGCGCGGCCGCAAGGAGGCGGTCGACGCCGACATCCGGTACGTGGCCATGGCCATCGCGGAGCGGGTGCGCCAGCCGGCGCGGGTGTCGCTGCTGACCTCCCGGGAGGAGGACCCCACGGCCATCACCGCCGGCCTGGCGGTGGCGCTGGCGGCCGTCGGCCGGGAGGTCTTCGTCGCCGACGACAGCGGGCGTGCCGACCGGCTGCGCACGACCGTGCTCGCCGACCGGGAGCGGCTGCCCGCCACCGCCGACCCGTCGCGCCCGGTCGTTCCGAAGCCCCGGCCGGGCGGGTCGGCGACGGACGGCAAGAGCGGTGCCCCGGCGGAACCGCCCGCCGCCCGTCGCCCGTCGCCGCACCCGGTCGGCGCCCGCCCGTCCACCGACCCGGACGCCACGCTCACCCTGCCCCGGGTCACCTCGACGGTGACCGGCGCCGCGAGCAAGGTGCCGAGCACCGACCCGGTCTCCGTGGGCGCGGGCAGCGTCCGGTTCGGCACCTGGCGGCAGGGCGCCGACCACAGCCTGGTGTTGTTCAACGCCCCGCCGGCCGAGTCCGACGAGCGTGGGGTCGCCGTCGCCCGGCAGGGCACGGCGGTCGTCGTGGTCGAGCAGGACCGCACCCGGCAGGGCGACCTGCGCCGGCTCGTGGAGCGGCTGCGCGCCGCCGGGGTCACCCCGCTCGGCTTCGTGTTGACCAGCAGCGGCCGGGGCTGATCCGTGCCGGTCACCCGCGCCCCGGCGACGACCGAGCCGGCCGGCGGCCCGGGCGGCGTCGTGTCGCTGCCGCCGCCGACCCCGCCGCGGTTGCCGCTCTGGCCGCTGGTGTTGATGTTCGGCATGGTGCCGGTGTGGTGGGCGGCCGGCGCCTTCTACCTCGGGTGGCCCCTGCTCGGGGCGCTGCTGTTCGCGCTGCTGGTCATCCGGGGACGGATCCCGCTGCCCCCGGCGGCCGGGATCTGGCTGCTGTTCCTGGCCGTCGTGGTGGTCAGCGCCACCCAGCTGCAGACGCCGGCCTCGGTGCTGACGTTCGCCCTGCGGCTCGCCTTCTACCTCACCGCGCTCGTGGTCGGCGTCTACGTCTACGCGGTCGCCCGGGAACGCCCCGACCAGGCCGCGGTGCTCGTACCGCTGTGCGCCTTCTGGTTCGCGCTCGTCGCGCTCGGCTGGCTGGGCGTGCTGGCCCCCCGGTTCGCGCTGACCACCCCGGTGGAGGTGCTGCTTCCCGGCGGCGTGGCCAACACCCCGTTCATCCAGGACATGGTCCACCTCACCACCGCGGAATACAGCGCCCGGTCGCTGAACCCGATCTACCGGCCGGCCGCGCCGTTCGCGTACACCAACAACTACGGCAGCGCGTACGCCATGACGCTGCCCTGCGTGGTCGCCTTCACCATGCTTCGCCGGCGCGGCGTGCTGCGCTGGGCGCTGCTGGCGTCGCTGCCGCTGTCGCTGGTCCCGGCCTTCCTCACGCTCAACCGGGCGATGTTCCTCAGCCTCGGCGTCGGGCTGGCGGTGCTCGGCGTGCGGGCCGCCCTGCGTGGCAACGTCCGGGTGGCCGCGTCGATCGTCGCAGTGGTGGTCACCGGGGGCCTCACCACCCTGTTCATCCCGGTCACCCAGCTGATCGGCAACCGGGTCGAGTCCAGCGACACCAACACCGACCGGCTCTCCCTCTACGTCGAGGTGATCCGACGGGTACGGGAGTCGCCCTGGCTCGGCTACGGCGCGCCGGTGAACGTCGACACCGTCAGCGCCCAGGCGCCGATCGGCACCCAGGGACAGCTGTGGATGGTGCTGTTCAGCCACGGCGTCCCGGCGCTGCTGTGCTTCCTCGCCTGGTTCGTGGCCGCCGCGCTGATCTGCGCCCGCGCCACGTCCGCCGCCGGGCAGTGGCTGGCCGTGGTGCCGGTGGTCTGCCTGGTGCAGATCCCCTTCTACGGCATGGCCAACCAGAATCTCGCGGTCGCCTTCTTCGCGGTCGCCTTCGCGATGGCGCTCACCGAACGGGAGACCTCCGCGCGCCTTCCACGCCCCCGCCCCGTGCGCCCGGAAGCGGTGCCCGTATGACCGCCGCCACCCGCCCGCCGTCCGGTCCCCGCCCGGCCCGCACACCGGACGGGCAGGCCCACGCCGGCGCACCCGACGGGGCGGGCGGTTCGCCGGCCGGCGCCGCCGACACGGAGACGCGGCGCAGCGTCCGCAGCGGCGTCGCCGGGCTCATCGGTGCGGCCACCAGCGGGCTCTTCGGCTTCCTGCTCGCGGTCGTCATCACCCGCGGCTACGGCACGGTCGGCTCCGGGGCGTTCTTCGCCGCGATCGGGGTGGTCACCGTCGCCACCGCCGTGTGCACCCTCGGCGCGGAGACGGGGCTGATGTGGGCGCTGCCGCGCCGGCGCCTCGGCGCGCGGGGCGACGCCGCCCGGATGCTGCCGGTGGCGCTGCTCCCGCCGCTGCTGGTCGCCGTCGCCGTCGCCGCGGGCGGGGTGCTCGCCGCCGACGCGCTCGCCCCGCGCCTGCTCGGCGGCTCCGGCGTCGACGCCACGGCCCTGCTGACGGTCAGTTTCGCCGCGGTGCCGGTGGTGGTGGCGATGACGCTGCTGCTCGCCGCGCTGCGCTGCGTACGCCCGATCCGGGCGTACGTCGGGGTGCAGTTCTTCCTGCTCCCGGTGGCCCGGCCCGTGCTCGTCGGCGCGGCGGCCGTGGCCGGCGGGGGCCTGCTGGCCGGCATGAGCGGCTGGCTCGTGCCGGCGGCGCTGGCCCTGCTGGCCTGCCTGACGCTGGTGGCCGGCCCGCTCGGCGTCGGCCGGGGAGCGGCGCTGCGACCGCAGCGAGGGGACTGGGCTGCGTTCTGGCGCTTCGCGCTGCCCCGGGCCGCGTCGGCCGCCATCGACGCCGGCAACATGTGGGTGGGCGTGCTGCTCACGTCGGTGCTCGCGGGGCCGGCCGACGCCGGTGTGTTCGGCGCCGTCGGGCGTTACATCCTCGCCGGGCAGTTGGCCATGCAGGGGCTGCGGGTGGCGGTGTCGCCGCAACTGTCCCGCCTGTTGGGGCGCGGGGACCGGGCCGCGGCGGCGGCGGTGCACCGGCAACTGACCACCTGGGGACTGGTGCTCTCGTGGCCGGTCTACCTGCTGCTCGCCGTCTTCGGGCTGGCCTTCCTCCAGCTCTTCGGGCCGGAGTTCACCGCCGGCGTCCCCGCGATGACCGTGCTCGCGTTGGCCATGCTGATCAACACCGGGGTCGGCAACGTGCAGAGCCTGCTGCTGATGGGCGGGCGCAGCGGGTTGCACCTGGCCGCCACGCTGGCCGGGCTGCTGGTCACGGTCTCCCTCGGCCTGTGGCTGATCCCGGCGCACGGTGCCACCGGAGCGGCGCTGGCCTGGGCGCTCGGCATCGCCACCGAGAATCTCACGGCGGTCGGGTGCGCCCGGGTCGTGGTCGGCCAGCCGCTGGTCGACGCGGCGATGCTGCGGGCCGGAGCGGCCACCGTGACCGGGGTCGGGGCCGCGGCGGGGATCGGGGTGCTGGCCGGCGGCCGGGGGATCGGCGGCCTGGCCGTGGCCCTGGGCGTGCTGGCCGCCGGCTGCGTCGGCTTGTTGACGTTGCCCCGGGTGCGGCACCGCATCCGGGTGACCATGGTGCAGGTCCGTGGGCGGCAGGAGGCGGCCCCGGCCGCCACCGGGCCCGTCCCGGAGGAATCGAAGGGCAGGTGAGGTTCGTCGTGCCGTCCATCCGAGACCGGGTGAAGCAGCTCGTACCGACCCAGGTGACGGAGCGGGTGCGGGAGTCGCTCGTCGACTACGGGGTACGGACCAGCGACCGGCGGCCGCTGCCGGACTTCCTCATCATCGGCACCAAGCGGGGCGGCACCACCTCGCTGTGGAACTACCTCATCCAGCATCCGCTGGTGCCCCGGCTCTTCCCGGCGTGGAACACCAAGTCCTCGCACTACTTCGAGGAGCACTGGGGGCGCGGCGAGGCCTGGTACCGCTCGCACTTCCCGACCCGGCGTCACCGGGAGGCGCTGGAGAAGCGGCACGGCGGGCCGGTGCGCGTGGGCGAGGCGGCCCCGCTGTACATGTTCCACCCCCTGGCGGCGCAGCGGGTCGCCGCGCTGATGCCGTCGGTGCGGCTGATCGTGCTGCTGCGCGACCCGGTGGAGCGGGCGTACTCGCACTGGAAGGAGCGGCGCACGCACGGCATCGAGCCGCTCGACTTCGCCGCCGCGCTGGCCGCCGAGCAGGAGCGTACGGCGGGGGAGCGGGAACGGCTGATCGCCGAGCCGGAGTACTTCAGCGAGCCGTACGACTGGTACACCTACCGGGCCCGGGGGCGCTACCTGGAGCACCTGGAGCCCTGGCTGGAGCGCTTCGACCGGGAGCAGATCCTCTTCCTGCCCAGCGAGGACCTCTACCGCGACGCCCGGTCGACCTACCGCCGGACGCTGGACTTCCTCGGGCTGCCCCCGCACGACCTGCCCGACTTCAAGGTCTACAACGACCGCCGCTCGGCGCCGCTCGAGCCGGCCGTGCGCGCCGAGCTGACCGAGTACTACCGCCCGTACAACGACGCCTTGCGGCAGCGGCTGGGGCTGGCGCTCGACTGGCCGGACCGCGCCCCGTGACGGCGCGGGTCACGATCGCCACCGATCCCCGGTCGCGCACCGACGGGCTGGGCTGGGTCACCCGGGCCGTGTTCGGCGACGAGCGGATCGCCCTGACCGTCGGTGCTCCGCCGCCACCGGGGCACCGCGCCGTCGCCCGGTACGCGGTCGTCCCGTCGCTCGCCCGGGCCCGGTTCCTGCTGCCGCTGGGCGCGCCCCGGGCCACGGCCGCCTCGCTGCTGGCGTACAACGCGCTGCGCCCGCCGAAGGTGCGGGCGGTGCGGGCCGCGCTCGGCGTGCTGGCGCGGGTCGGCGCGGTGGACCTGGCGCCGTTCCCCCGGCTGACGGTGTCGCTGCCCGACCGGGTCGCGCCCGAGGAGGCGCTGCTGGCCGGGCGGCTGGGCGCCGCGCTCGGTGTGCCGTCGGTCCACGCGGCCTGCGGGGTCCGCCCGCCCGACCCGAACCACAAGCCCACCCTGCAGCTGTTCGGCGCGGACGGCCGGGCCCTGGGCTACGCGAAGATCGGCTGGAACGGGGCCACCCGGGCGCTGGTGACCGCCGAGGCGGCGGCGCTGCGCGAGCTGCCGGCGGTGACCGGCGTGCCCGATCACCCAGCGGCGCCCCGGCTGCTCGCCGAGTCGACCGAGGCGGGTCGGGTCGTCGCCCTGGTCGAGCCGCTGCCGCCGGCCGTGCGGGGGGTGCCGGTCGACGACCCGCCGCGGCTGGCGGCGCTGCTCGCGGTGGCCCGCCGGGGCCGCCCGCCGGCACCGCCGCGTCCGCTGGCCGGGTCGTCGTTCGCCCGCCGGCTCGCCGCCGAGGCCGCCCGCGCCGCCGCCGACACGCCGGACGGGGCCCGGGCGGTCGCCGCCGTGGCGGCCCTTGCCGACCGGCACGGCGACACGGCCGTCGAGTTCGGGCACTGGCACGGCGACTGGGTGCCCTGGAACCTCGGCGTGCACGACGGGCACCTCGTCGCCTGGGACTGGGAGCACAGCGGCCCGGACGTGCCGCTCGGCTTCGACCTTGTGCACGACGCGTTCCAGCGGGCGCTGGTGCTGCGGGGCGAGCCGGCCGCGGCGGCGGCGCGGGCCGTCGACGCCCAGCTCGACCGCCACGGCGACGACCTCGGGCTCGCCCCCGCCGCCCGGCGGCTGGTGGCCGACGCCTACCTGCTGGAGATGTGGCTGCGCACCTGGCGGCTCGCCGACGCCGGCGCCGGCTGGAACGCCGCGCTGCATCCCGCCCTGCTGGACGTCGTCGAGAAACGACAAAGCGGTTGATCCGCCGAAAACGCCGGAGCCGGCGGCTCACCGCCGGCTCCGCACCGTGACGAGAAAACTCCAGGTCGTGACGATTGTCGATGTCGATGGTCGGCACGACATGCCCGATCCGCCACCCGCGGAGATCGACTTGTCGCCCGGTCGCCCTATTTCACCAGGCTGGGGACGTGTGATCTGCTGTCGCGTGGCGACCACCGAACGTCCAAGCGAACTTGTGGGGAGTCGCGTGGAAACGACAACAGAGGGTGCCGGCGAGCCCGGGATCCTGCTCCTGGTGGGCTCCAGCGGCGGCCACCTGGCCCAACTGCTCGCCCTGCGCCCGTGGTACGAACGCTGGCGGCGGTGCTGGGTCACCTTCGACACACCCGAGGCGCTCTCGCTGCTGG
Organism: Micromonospora sp. CPCC 205546; assembly: GCF_036902715.1. Taxonomy (NCBI): domain Bacteria; kingdom Bacillati; phylum Actinomycetota; class Actinomycetes; order Micromonosporales; family Micromonosporaceae; genus Micromonospora; species Micromonospora sp. CPCC 205546. The sequence goes on along the minus strand of NZ_JBAKHL010000022.1, from coordinate 79,166 downwards.
CCGGCGAGGAACTCGTCCCGGCGCACCACCCGACCACCCGCAACGTGCCGAACCTGCTGCGCAACGCCGTCCTCGCCTGGCGGGTGCTGCGCTCGCGCCGGGTCGCCGCCGTGGTGACCACCGGCGCCGGGGTGGCTGTCCCGTTCGTGGTGCTGGCCCGGCTCCGGCGCGTGCCGACCGTCTACATCGAGGTGTACGACCGCATCGACACCCCGACCCTGACCGCCCGGCTCTGCCGCCCGTTCCTCTCCGCGATGCTCGTGCAGTGGGACGAGCAGCGCCGGCAGTACCCGGAGGCCACCGTCGTGGGGACCCTGCTGTGAACGCCGAGAGCACCGGAACCGCCCCCGCGCACCGGGTCGCCCCCGGCCGTCCCCGCCCGGCGCCCGCCAACCGGGTGCCCCGACCGCGCGAGTCCGCCGACCTCGCCCGCGCCCGGCTGCTGGTCGCGGTCGGCACCGACAAGCACCCCTTCGACCGCCTGGTCGGCTGGCTGGAGGAATGGCACCCCGCCGTCGCCGCGGAGGTCGGGCTGACCGTCCAGCACGGACACACCCGGCCCCCCGCGGTGCCCGGTTCGGTGCCCTTCCTCGGCCACGACGAGCTCCAGAGCGCGATGGCCGAGGCCGACCTCGTGGTCTGCCACGGCGGCCCGGCCACCATCCTGGAGGCCCGCCGCCACGGTCACCTGCCGATCGTCGTACCCCGGGACCCCACCCGGGGCGAGCACGTCGACGACCACCAGCAGTTGTTCGCCCGGCGCCTCGGCGCCGCCGGCATGGTGGCGCTGGCCGAGACCCGGGAGGCGCTGTTCGAGGCGCTCACCGCCGGCCTCGCCGACCCGTCCCGGTTCGCCGTCGCGGCCGACCCGGACGCGTCCGAGGCACGCCGCGCGGCGGTCGAGCAGGTGGGACGGATCGTGGAGGACCTGGTGGCCGCGTCGACCGGACGGCGGCAGCGGACGAGGTGGCGGCCATGGGCACGGCCGGACCGGAACGGAGAGCGGCGATGACCGAACACCCGAGCGTGAGCGCGGTGGTGCCCACCCGGGACCGCCCGGAGCTGCTGCGGGTCGCCGTACGCGCCATCCTCGACCAGGACCACCCCGGCCCGATCGAGGTGGTGGTGGTCTACGACCAGTCCGAGCCCGACGCCTCGCTGGCCGAGCTGTCCCGCCCGGACCGGCTGGTCCGGGTGATCCGCAACGGTCGCGCGCCCGGCCTGGCCGGCGCGCGCAACTGCGGCGTCCTCGCCGCCACCGGTGAGCTCGTCGCGTTCTGCGACGACGACGACGAGTGGCTGCCCGGCAAGCTGCGGGCCCAGGTCGAGGCGCTCGCCGCCCACCCCGCCGCCGAGTTCGTCAGCTGCGGCATCCGCGTCAGCTACGACGGGCACACCGTCGACCGGGTGCTGCCGAAGGACTCGGTCAGCCTGGCCGACCTGCTGCGCGACCGGATGACGGAGCTGCACCCGTCGACCTTCCTGATCCGGGCCGCCGCGCTACGCGACGGGTTCGGGCTGGTCGACGAGGAGATCCCGGGCAGCTACGCCGAGGACTACGAGTTCCTGCTCCGGGCCGCCCGCAGCGCGCCGCTGGTCAACCTGCGCACGCCGTACGTGCTGGTGCGCTGGCACAAGCGGTCCTACTTCGCGCAGCGCTGGGACACCATCTCCGAGGCGTTGCAGTGGCTGCTGGAGCGCTACCCCGAGTTCGGCACCCAGCCGGCCGGGGAGGCGCGGGTCACCGGGCAGATCGCCTTCGCCCGCGCCGCGTCCGGCGACCGGCGGGGCGCGCTGCGCTGGGCCCGGCAGACCATCCGGCGCAACCCCCGGGAGCCACGGGCGTACCTGGCGCTCGCGGTGGCCGGGCGGATGGTCCGCGCCGACGCGGTGCTGCGCACCCTGCACAAGCGCGGCCGGGGCATCTGAGTTCACCCGTTGGTGGGCGCGGTCGTGCGGGCGCGCCGGCCGCGCGTCCCGGCCCCGGGCGGCGTCCGCAGGGCGGGACGCGGCGGGCACCGCACGCCGGCGGCCACCGGGCGTGACAGACTGACCGCTGTGTTGCGCTGGTTGACTGCAGGGGAATCGCACGGTCCCGCCCTCGTCGCGATGCTGGAGGGCGTACCCGCCGGCATCGAGGTGACCACCGGGGAGATCGCCGGTGAGCTGGCCCGGCGCCGGCTCGGCTACGGCCGGGGCGCGCGGATGTCGTTCGAGCAGGACGAGGTCGAGATCATCGGCGGGCTCCGGCACGGGGTGAGCATCGGCAGCCCGGTCGCGATCCGCGTCGGCAACTCCGAGTGGCCCAAGTGGCGCACCGTCATGGCCGCCGACCCGGTCGACCCGGAGGAACTCGCCAGTCAGGCCCGCAACGCGCCGCTCACCCGCCCGCGTCCGGGCCACGCCGACCTGGCCGGCATGCAGAAGTACGGCCACACCGACGCCCGGCCGATCCTGGAACGGGCCAGCGCGCGGGAGACCGCCGCCCGGGTCGCCGTCGGCACGGTCGCCAAGGCGCTGCTCCGGCAGGCCCTCGGCGTCGAGATCGTCTCGCACGTGGTGGAGTTGGGCCCGGTCGCCGCCAAGCCCGGCCTGCGCCCGACGCCCGCCGACGCCGCCCGCATCGACGCCGACCCGCTGCGCTGCCTCGATCCGGAGGCCAGCGCCCGGATGGTCGCCGAGGTCGATGCCGCGAAGAAGGCCGCCGACACCCTGGGCGGCGTGGTCGAGGTGCTGGCGTACGGGGTGCCACCGGGCCTGGGCAGCCACGTGCAGTGGGACCGCAAGCTCGACGCCCGGCTCGCCACCGCCCTGATGTCGATCCAGGCCATCAAGGGCGTGGAGATCGGTGACGGTTGGGAGCAGGCGCGCTCCCGTGGCTCCGAGGCGCACGACGAGATCATTCCCACCGCCACCGGTGTGCGCCGGGTCACCGACCGGGCCGGCGGGCTGGAGGGCGGCATCACCACCGGCGAGCCGCTCCGGGTGAAGGCCGCCATGAAGCCGATCTCGTCGCTGAACCGGGCGCTGGCCACGGTGGACGTCACCACCGGCGAGCCCGCCACCGCGATCAACCAGCGCTCGGACGTCTGCGCCGTACCCGCCGCGGCCGTCGTCGCCGAGGCGATGGTGGCGCTGGTGCTGGCCGAGGCGGCCACCGAGAAGTTCGGCGGCGACTCCGTCGCCGAGATCCGCCGCAACCTGGCCGGCTACCTCGACGCGCTGGTGATCCGGTGAGCGCGGGGCGGCGGGCGGGGCTGGCGGCCGGCCGGCGGTGCCGCTGATGGCGCCGGTCTGCGTGCTGGTCGGGGCGCCCGGCTCCGGCAAGACCACCGTCGGGTTGGCCTTGGCCGAGCTGCTGGGGGCGGGGTTTCGCGACACCGACCTCGACATCGTGCGGCTGGCCGGCAAGCCGATCCCCGAGATCTTCATCGACGAGGGTGAGGACCACTTCCGTACCCTCGAACGGGCGGCGGTGGCGGCGGCGCTGGCCTCGTGCGACGGCGTGCTCGCCCTCGGCGGCGGCGCGGTCCTGGCCGAGGAGAACCGGGCCGCCCTGGTCGGGCACCCGGTGGTGTACCTCTCCGTCGAGTTGTCCGATGCGGTCAAGCGGGTCGGGCTCGGCGCGGGCCGCCCGCTGCTGGCGATCAACCCGCGGGCGACGCTGAAGTACCTGCTGGACCAGCGCCGACCGCTCTACGCGGAGGTGGCCACCACCACGGTCGTCACCGACGGGCGGTCCCCGGCCGAGATCGCCGCCGAGATCGCCGCGCAGCTCAAGCGCTGAGCCACCAGCTGCGGCCCCGTGGCCCGCTCGCCCGGCGCGTGCCGTCCGGCATCGGCCGGCTCTCGACGTGGCCCACCCGGGCGGCCCGCTCTCGAGGTGGCCCACCCGGGCGGCCCGCTCTCCGACGCGGTCCGCCGCCCGGCCACCGATCGAATCCGGACACTTCCCGCCCGCTTCGAACCGGCGGCCACGAAGTGGACAGTTCCCACCTCGCATCGGCCGGCTGGACTAGGCTGCCCGCGATGGACGAGGTGACCCGGATCCCGGTCGGCGGCGAGCGCCCGTACGACGTGCTGGTGGGACGCGACCTGCTCGACGCGCTGCCCGGGCTGCTGCCGGACGCGACCCGGGTGGCGGTGCTGCACGCGCACCCGCTGAAGGAACTGGCCGACGCGATCGGCGGCCGGCTGCGCGCCGTCGGCGTCGCACCGCTGCTCATCGAGGTGCCGGACGCCGAGGCGGGCAAGCGCATCGACGTCGCGGCGACCTGCTGGGACCGGCTGGGCGAGGCGGGTTTCACCCGTACCGACGCGGTGGTGGGCGTCGGCGGCGGCGCCGTGACGGACTTGGCCGGCTTCGTCGCGGCCTGCTGGCTGCGGGGGGTGCGCTGGGTTCCGGTGGCGACCTCGCTGCTGGGCATGGTCGACGCGGCGGTGGGTGGCAAGACCGGGATCAACACCGGCGTCGGCAAGAACCTGGTCGGGGCGTTCCATCCGCCGGTCGGCGTCCTCGCCGACCTGGCGACGCTGGACAGCCTCCCGCAGGCCGACCTGGCCGCCGGCCTCGCCGAGGTGGTCAAGTGCGGCTTCATCGCCGACCCGGCGATCCTCGACCTGGTGGAGCGGGACCGGGCGGCGGCCACCGATCCGACGGGGCCGGTGACGCGGGAGCTGATCGAGCGGGCGATCCGGGTGAAGTCCGACGTGGTCTCGGGCGACCTGCGGGAGTCGGGCGTGCGGGAGGTGCTCAACTACGGCCACACCCTGGCCCACGCGATCGAGAAGGCGGAGGACTACCGCTGGCGGCACGGCCACGCGGTTTCGGTCGGCGTCGTCTACGCCGGTGAGTTGGCCCGGTTGGCCGGCCGGTTGGACGCCCCCACCGCCGAGCGGCACCGCACGGCGATGTCGGCGCTCGGCCTGCCCACCAGCTACCCGGCCGAGGCGTGGCCGGGGCTGCTGGCCACGATGCGGGTGGACAAGAAGGCCCGGGGCAGCCAACTGCGTTTCGTGGTGCTCGACGGGCTGGCCCGGCCCGCGATCCTGGAGGGCCCGGACGACGAGCTGCTGGAGGCGGCCTACCGGGAGGTGGCGGCGTGAAGGTCTACGTGCTGAACGGACCGAACCTCGGCCGGCTCGGCACCCGGCAGCCGGACGTCTACGGCGTCACCAGCTACGCGGACCTGGTGACGCTCTGCGAGTCGACCGGGCGGGAACTCGGCCTCGAGGTGACCGTGCGGCAGACCGACGCCGAGCACGAGCTGCTGGGCTGGCTGCACACCGCCGCCGACGAGGGCGCGGCCGTGGTGCTCAACCCCGCCGCCTGGTCGCACTACTCGTACGCGGTCCGGGACGCCTGCGCCATGCTGCGCGGGTCGCTGATCGAGGTGCACATCTCCAACATCCACGCCCGCGAGGAGTTCCGGCGCCACTCCGTGGTGTCGGCGGTGGCGACCGGGGTGATCTGTGGCCTCGGTGTCGACGGCTACCGCCTGGCCCTGCACCATCTGGCCGCCCGGGCCGGCTGACGTCGGGGGCCCGCCTCTGCGCGTCCGTGATCCGAAAGGGCCGGTGTGCTCAGCGTCTCCGGCGCGGCCGAGCGGCCCCGCGATCGGCGCGATCCGTGGGTGACGTGACACAGGGTCACACATCCCTCTGTTGCTGTCAGTAACTGAAGCTGCGCCGGGTGCTGCGTGCCTCTCGGGCGCTTTGCTCTGCAGCCACATCCGCACCAGAGCCTTGACCTGCGGTTCTGCCTTCCGCAGTCGATCGCTGCCTGAGCCGAAAGGTTACTCATGGTAACCGGTGCGTCCGTGGCTGCAGAGCAAAGTGAGCGTGGGTCGTCCGGTCCGGCGGCGCGGGCGCGTGCGGAGAGTGACCGCATTGCGTGAGGTGTCATCCGGGCGCCCGCGAGGGCGTCGGCGGCGGGACAGTGGTGCGGAGCAGTCGCGGGTGGGGTGGGGAATCCCGGTGAAGCGCGGGTGGGAGTTCCGGCGAGGCATTGGTGGGAAATCCCGGCGAAGCGGCGGGTGGCCGCGGGAAGTGGCAGCGTCCCCCGAGGGAGTGCGGCAGCGTCGCAGGCGGTGGCGGGTGGCGGGTGGCGGACGGCGGGACGCGCGCCGGACCGCCGGGGCGGGCGACGGCGGGCAGCGCGGACAGCGGCGGGCAGCGGCGGGCAGCGGCGGGCAGCGGCGCTCGACGTAACTAGTAGACTTGCCAGGTCTGTCCGCCAATTGATGATCAAGGCAGGAAATGGCCACCACCAACGACCTGAAGAACGGCCTGGTACTCAACCTCGACGGAGAGCTCTGGGCCGTCGTGGAGTTCCAGCACGTCAAGCCCGGTAAGGGTGGTGCGTTCGTGCGTACCACGCTGAAGAACGTGCTGTCCGGCAAGGTGGTCGACAAGACCTTCAACGCGGGCACCAAGGTCGAGACCGCGACCGTGGACAAGCGCACCATGCAGTACCTCTACGCCGACGGCGAGGACTACGTCTTCATGGACCTGGAGACGTTCGACCAGATCAACGTGCTGGGTGCCACGGTCGGCGACGCGGCGAACTACCTGCTCCCCGAGGCCGAGGCGACCGTGGCCATCCACGAGAGCGTCCCGCTCTACATCGAGCTGCCGACCAGCGTCGTGCTGGAGGTCACCTACACCGAGCCGGGTCTGCAGGGCGACCGGTCGACCGGCGGCAACAAGCCGGCCACCGTCGAGACCGGCGCGACCGTGCAGGTGCCGCTCTTCATCACCACCGGCGAGAAGATCAAGGTCGACACCCGCGACGGCCGTTACCTCGGCCGCGCCTGATGGCCGAGGGTCCCAAGCAGCAGATGCCGGCGCGCCGCAAGGCGCGCAAGCGGGCGCTGGACGTGCTCTTCGAGGCCGACCTGCGGGATCGTCCGCCGGTCGAGGTGCTCGCCGGCTACATCGAGCGGATCGAGAAGCCCCGACCCGAGCACCTGGGATACGCGGTGAGCCTCGTCGAGGGCGTCGCCGCCCACCTCGACCGGATCGACGAGGTGATCGCCAGCTACGCCGAGGGGTGGACGCTGGACCGGATGCCGGCGGTCGACCGCAACCTCGCCCGCATCGCGGTCTACGAGCTGCTCTACGTCGACGAGATCGACGACGCGGTGGCCATCAGCGAGGCCGTCGAGCTGGCCCGGCAGATGTCGACCGACGACTCGCCGCGCTTCCTCAACGGCATCCTCGGCCGCATCGCCGAGTACGCCACCCGCTGACGCGGCGCACGTCACACCCGAGCCGCGTCACACCGGCGGGGACGCGACACGAACGATCACGAGAAGGGGCCCGTGCCGTCGGCACGGGCCCCTTCTTCCGGTCGCGGTCAGCTGGCGAAGAACGCCCGCGGGTCGGCGACCAGCACACCGTGCTCGGTGAGCCGCTCGATCAGGCCGGACGGCGAGGCGTCGTAGACGATCGCGAGCGCGCGCAGGTCGTCGGCGCGGATGGAGAGCACGCGGCCGTTGTAGTCGCCGCGCTGCTGTTGGATGGCGCGTGCGTACCGGGCGACGTAGGCCAGGTCCTCGGAGGCCTCGTCGTAGAGCCGCTCCAGGTCGAGGACGATCTTGCTGGTGGGCTCGTGGCGAACCCCGCTGCCGTCGGGCAGCAGCTCCGAGACGGGTACGCGGTAGAAGTCGGCCAGCTCCGCCAGGCGTGACACCGTGACGGCGCGGTCGCCGCGCTCGTAGGAGCCGACCACCACCGCCTTCCACCGCCCGTTCGACTTCTCCTCCACACCCTGCAGGGAGAGGCCCTGCTGCTGGCGGATGGAGCGCAGGCGGGCGCCCAGAGACTTGGCGTATTCAGAGGGCATTAAACACTCCCAGTGCTGCTCGGGGTTCTCCCAGCGATCGCTACGGAGCGTGACGGTACGGGGATTGGCACAACTGGTCAAGTGGTCGTGACCTTACCGTTGGGATCACCGGGGGAGTTGTCCCCATTTCGCCGGGCTGACCAATGGGTCAGTGGCCGGCGACGGTCAGGGCGGTGACCACTGGTAACGTGGCGTGAAGCCCCGGTACGGGCCGCTCGCGTCCCGCTACCGGCATCCGACGTCCTTTAACGACCCGTCCCGTGAGGCGGGGAAGGAGGTCCGCCGTGGCCTACCCACCGACTGCCCCGTCGTCGCCGCCGCGACAACCCTCGGTGAAGGTGATCCTCGCCAGCGCCGACGTCCAGCGCGTGGTCGACCGCATCGCCCACCAGATCCTGGAGAAGACCCAGGGGGCCGAGAACACGGTCCTGCTGGGCATCCCCACCCGGGGCGCCCCGCTCGCGAGGCGGCTCGCCGCCCGGATCAGCACCTTCGAGGACGTGACCGTCCCGGTCGGCGTGCTCGACATCACCCTCTACCGCGACGACCTGCGCCGGCACGCCACCCGCGCGGTCGGGCCGACCCAGGTGCCGCCCGGCGGCATCGACGGCAAGCGGGTCGTCCTCGTCGACGACGTGCTCTTCTCCGGCCGCACGGTGCGGGCCGCGCTCGACGCGCTCAACGACGTCGGGCGGCCGGCGTCGGTCCAGCTCGCCGTGCTGGTCGACCGCGGCCACCGCGAGCTGCCGATCCGCGCCGACTACGTCGGCAAGAACATCCCGACCTCGCTGGCGGAGAGCGTGAAGGTCACCCTCGCCGAGATCGACGGCGTCGACGAGGTCAAGCTGTACGGGGGGAACCGGTGAGCGCGAGGACTGCAGCGCAGCGGAGCCCCGCAGCCGCGAGCGAAAGGCAGGCCCCGGTGAGCGCGAGGAGTGCAGCGCAGCGGAGCCCCGTCGCGAACGAAAGGCGGCAGAGCCAGTGATCCGCCACCTGCTCTCGGGCGCCGACCTGGACGCCGCCACCGCCACCGAGATCCTGGACACGGCCGCCGAGATGGCCACCGTCGCCGGCCGGGAGGTCAAGAAGCTGCCCGCGCTGCGGGGACGCACCGTGGTGAACCTCTTCTACGAGGACTCCACCCGTACCCGGATCTCCTTCGAGGCTGCGGCGAAGCGGCTCAGCGCCGACGTGATCAACTTCTCGGCCAAGGGCTCCAGCGTGACCAAGGGCGAGAGCCTGAAGGACACCGCGCTGACCCTGCAGGCGATGGGGGCCGACGCCGTGGTCGTCCGGCATCCCGCCTCCGGCGCCCCGCACCGGCTCGCCGGCTGGGTCGACGGTTCGGTGGTCAACGCCGGCGACGGCACCCACGAGCATCCCACCCAGGCGCTGCTCGACGCGTACACGATGCGCTCCCGGCTGGGGCGGCTGGCCGGCCTGTCGGTCGCGGTGGTCGGGGACGTCCTGCACAGCCGGGTGGCCCGCTCCAACGTCCTGCTGCTGTCCACGCTCGGCGCCAAGGTGACCCTGGTCGGGCCGCCGACGCTGATCCCCGTGCACATCGCGCAGGCGCTCGCGCCCGGCACCGACGTCTCCTACGACCTCGACGCGGTGCTGCCGCAGTCGGACGTGGTGATGATGTTGCGGGTGCAGCGCGAGCGGATGAACGCCTCCTACTTCCCGTCCGCCCGCGAGTACGCCCGCCGCTACGGGCTGGACGGCCCGCGGATGCGTCGGCTGCCCGAGCACGCGATCGTCATGCACCCCGGACCGATGAACCGGGGGATGGAGATCACGCCCGAGGTCGCCGACTCGCCCCGCTCCACCATCGTCGAACAGGTCGCCAACGGGGTCTCCGTGCGGATGGCCGTCCTCTACCTGCTGCTCGGGGGGAACAACCGGTGAGCTCGTACCTGATCTCCAACGTCAGCGTCGTCGGCGCCGCGCCGACCGACGTGCTGATCCGCGACGGCGTCGTCGCGGCCGTCGGCGCCGGACTGGACGCGCCGGAGGCGACCGTCGTCGACGGCACCGGGCTGGTGGCCCTGCCCGGCCTGGTCGACCTGCACACCCACCTGCGCGAGCCCGGCCGGGAGGACGCCGAGACCGTCGAGTCCGGGTCCCGGGCGGCGGCGCTCGGCGGCTACACCGCGGTCTGCGCGATGGCCAACACCTCGCCGGTGGCCGACACCGCCGGCGTCGTCGAGCAGGTCTGGCGGCTGGGCCGGGAGGCCGGGCTGGTGGACGTGCAGCCGATCGGCGCGGTCACGGTCGGCCTGGCCGGTGAGCACCTCGCCGAGCTGGGCGCGATGGCGGACTCGGCGGCGCGGGTGCGGATCTTCTCCGACGACGGGCACTGCGTCGCCGACCCGAGGCTGATGCGCCGGGCGCTGGAGTACGTGAAGGCGTTCGACGGGATCATCGCCCAGCACGCCGAGGAGCCCCGGCTCACCGAGGGCGCGCAGATGCACGAGGGCGAGGTGTCGACCCGCCTCGGCCTGACCGGCTGGCCGGCGGTCGCCGAGGAGGCGATCATCGCCCGGGACGTGCTGCTCGCCGAGCACGTCGGCAGCCGCCTGCACGTGTGCCACGTCTCCACCGCCGGCAGCGTCGAGGTGCTGCGCCAGGCGAAGGCCCGGGGCGTCCGGGTCACGGCGGAGGTCACGCCGCACCACCTGCTGCTCACCGACGAGCGTGCCGAGACCTACGACCCGGTCTACAAGGTCAACCCGCCGCTGCGTACCGCGACCGACATCGCCGCGCTGCGGGCGGCTCTGGTCGACGGCGTGATCGACGTCGTCGCCACCGATCACGCCCCGCACGCGGTGGAGGACAAGGAGTGCGAGTGGGCGTACGCCCGGCCGGGCATGCTCGGCCTGGAGACGGCGCTGTCGATCGCCCTCGACGTGCTCGGCCCGCAGTGGGACCTGATCGCCGAGCGGATGTCGCGCACCCCGGCCCGGATCGCCGGGCTGGAGGGGCACGGCCTCGACCCGGCACCCGGCGTGCCGGCGAACCTGACCCTGGTCGACCCGGCCGCCCGGCGCACCATCGAGCTGGCGGAGCTGGCCAGCCGTAGCCGCAACACCCCGTACGCCCGCATGACGCTGCCAGGTCGCATCGTGGCGACCTTCCTGCGCGGCGAGGCGACGGTCCTGGACGGAAAGGCCCTCAAGTGATCCGAGCGAGGAGTGCAGCGGAGCGGAGCCCCGCAGTCCGGATCGAAGGAGACGCGGCATGACCCGCAGACGATCGGCGATCCTCGTCCTGGAGGACGGGCGGACGTTCCACGGCGAGGCGTACGGCAGCGTCGGGGAGACCTTCGGTGAGGCGGTCTTCAGCACCGGCATGACCGGCTACCAGGAGACGCTGACCGACCCGTCCTACCACCGTCAGGTGGTGGTGCAGACCGCCCCGCACATCGGCAACACCGGCGTCAACGACGAGGACGACGAGTCCGGCCGGATCTGGGTCGCGGGCTACGTGGTGCGCGACCCGGCCCGCATCGGCTCGAACTGGCGGGCCACCGGCGGGCTGGAGGAGCGGCTGGTTGCCGAGGGCGTGGTCGGCATCAGCGGCGTCGACACCCGGGCGCTGACCCGGCACCTGCGCGAGCGCGGCGCGATGCGCGTCGGCATCTCCAGCGTCGAGACCGACCCCCGGGCGCTGCTGGCCCGGGTGCGGCAGGCCCCGGAGATGGTCGGGGCGGACCTGTCCGCCGAGGTCACCACGGACAAGCCGTACGTGGTGACGGCCTCCGGCGAGCACCGGTTCACGGTCGCCGCGCTGGACCTGGGCATCAAGCGCAACGTCGCGCGCCGGCTCGCCGCCCGCGGGGTCACTACCCACGTGCTGCCGGCCGGCTCCACCATCGACGACCTGCTCGCCACCGGCGCCGACGCGGTCTTCCTCTCGCCCGGTCCGGGCGACCCGGCCACCGCCGACGGGCCGGTGGCCCTGGCGCGGGAGGTGCTGCGCCGGCGGGTGCCGCTGTTCGGGATCTGCTTCGGCAGCCAGATCCTCGGCCGGGCGCTGGGCTTCGGCACGTACAAGCTCGGCTACGGCCACCGCGGGATCAACCAGCCCGTGCTCGACCGGGTCACCGGCAAGGTCGAGGTGACCAGCCACAACCACGGCTTCGCCGTCGAGGTCCCCGGCGCGGGCCACGGCGCGGTCGTACCCGATGCGGTGATCGAGACCGAGTTCGGTGGCGTCCAGGTCAGTCACGTCTGCCTCAACGACAACGTGGTCGAGGGGCTGCGGGCCAGGGACGTGCCCGCCTTCACCGTCCAGTATCACCCGGAGGCGGCGGCCGGTCCGCACGACGCGGACTACCTCTTCGACCGCTTCGCCGAGCTCATCGAGGGCCGGACCCAGAGCGAGGGGCGCACAGATGCCTAAGCGGACCGATCTCAAGCACATCCTGGTGATCGGCTCCGGGCCGATCGTGATCGGGCAGGCCTGCGAGTTCGACTACTCCGGCACCCAGGCCTGCCGGGTGCTGCGCAGCGAGGGGATCCGGGTCAGCCTGGTCAACTCGAACCCGGCGACGATCATGACGGACCCGGAGTTCGCCGACGCCACGTACGTCGAGCCGATCACCCCCGAGTTCGTCGAGCTGGTGATCGCCAAGGAACGCCCCGACGCGATCCTGCCCACCCTCGGCGGGCAGACCGCCCTCAACACCGCCGTCGCCCTGCACGAGGCCGGCGTGCTGGACAAGTACGGCGTGGAGCTGATCGGCGCCAACATCGAGGCGATCAACCGCGGCGAGGACCGGCAGCTGTTCAAGGACATCGTCGCCAAGGCCGGCGTACGCCTGGGTCTCGACGACCCCACGGGCCTGGTGCCCCGCTCCCGGGTCTGCCACTCGATGGCGGAGGTCGAGGCGACCGTCGCCGAGCTGGGCCTGCCGGTGGTGATCCGGCCGTCGTTCACCATGGGCGGCCTCGGCTCCGGCATGGCGCACACCCCGGAGGACCTCGCCCGCATCGCCGGCGACGGGCTCGCCGCCAGCCCCGTGCACGAGGTGCTCATCGAGGAGAGCGTGCTCGGCTGGAAGGAGTACGAGCTCGAACTCATGCGCGACCGGCACGACAACGTCGTGGTGGTGTGCTCGATCGAGAACATCGACCCGATGGGCGTGCACACCGGCGACAGCGTCACGGTCGCCCCGGCCATGACGCTGACCGACCGCGAGTACCAGCAGCTGCGCGACCTGGGCATCGCGGTGCTGCGCGAGGTCGGGGTGGACACCGGCGGCTGCAACATCCAGTTCGCCGTCAACCCGGCCGACGGCCGGATCGTGGTCATCGAGATGAACCCCCGGGTGTCCCGGTCGTCGGCGCTGGCCTCCAAGGCGACCGGCTTCCCGATCGCGAAGATCGCCGCGAAGCTGGCCATCGGCTACACCCTCGACGAGATCCCCAACGACATCACCCGCAAGACCCCGGCGGCGTTCGAGCCGACCCTGGACTACGTGGTGGTGAAGATCCCCCGGTTCGCGTTCGAGAAGTTCCCGGGCGCCGACCCGGAGCTGACCACCACGATGAAGTCCGTCGGCGAGGCGATGAGCCTGGGCCGCAACTTCAGCGAGGCGCTGAACAAGGCGATGCGCTCGCTGGAGACCAAGGCGGGCGGCTTCTGGACGCTGCCGGACCCGGCCGGCGCGACGAGGGAGAACACCCTCGCCGCGCTGCGGGTGCCGCACGACGGCCGGCTCTACACCGTCGAGCGGGCGCTGCGCCTCGGCGCGTCGATCGCGGAGGTCACCGCCGCGTCCGGCGGGATCGACCCCTGGTTCCTGGACCAGATCGCCGCGCTGGTCGAGCTGCGCGCGGAGATCGTGGACGCCCCGGTGCTCGACGCGGAGCTGCTGCGCCGGGCGAAGCGGGCCGGCCTGTCGGACCGGCAGCTCGCCGCGCTGCGCCCGGAGCTGGCCGCCGAGGACGGCGTACGCACGCTGCGGCACCGCCTCGACGTCCGCCCCGTCTACAAGACGGTGGACACCTGCGCCGCCGAGTTCGAGGCGACCACGCCCTACCACTACTCGACGTACGACCAGGAGACGGAGGTCGTGCCGTCGGCCCGGCCGAAGGTGATGATCCTGGGTTCCGGGCCGAACCGGATCGGTCAGGGCATCGAGTTCGACTACTCCTGCGTGCACGCGGTTCAGGCGCTGCGCAGCGCGCCGATCGGCGGGGCGGCGGGCTCCGGCTACGAGACCGTGATGGTCAACTGCAACCCGGAGACCGTCTCCACCGACTACGACACCGCCGACCGGCTCTACTTCGAGCCGCTCACGTTCGAGGACGTGCTGGAGGTCTGGCACGCCGAGGACTCCTCCGGGCGGGCGGCCGGCGGGCCGGGCGTGGTCGGGGTGATCGTCCAGCTCGGCGGGCAGACGCCGCTGGGGCTGGCGCAGCGGCTGAAGGACGCCGGCGTGCCGGTCGTCGGCACCTCGCCGGAGTCGATCCACCTGGCCGAGGAGCGGGGCGCGTTCGGGGCGGTGCTGGCCCGGGCCGGGCTGCGCGCCCCGGCGCACGGCATGGCCACCTCGTACGACGAGGCGAAGGCGATCGCCGACGAGATCGGCTACCCGGTGCTGGTCCGGCCGTCGTACGTGCTGGGCGGGCGGGGCATGGAGATCGTCTACGACGACGCCACGCTGCGTGACTACATCGGGCGGGCCACCGAGATCTCCCCGGACCACCCGGTGCTGGTCGACCGCTTCCTCGACGACGCCATCGAGATCGACGTGGACGCCCTCTGCGACGCCGACGGGGAGGTCTACCTCGGCGGGGTGATGGAGCACATCGAGGAGGCCGGCATCCACTCCGGCGACTCGTCCTGCTCCCTGCCGCCGATCACGCTGGCGAGCTCGCACGTGGCCCAGGTGCGCCGCTACACCGAGGCGATCGCCCGCGGCGTCGGCGTGCGCGGCCTGCTCAACGTGCAGTACGCGCTGAAGGACGACATGCTCTACGTGCTGGAGGCGAACCCCCGCGCGTCCCGGACGGTGCCCTTCGTCTCCAAGGCGACGGCGGTCCCGCTGGCGAAGGCGGCGGCCCGCATCGCGCTGGGCGCCACCATCGCCGAGCTGCGCGCCGAGGGGCTGCTCCCGGCGACCGGGGACGGCGGCTCGCTGCCGGCCGGCGCCCCGATCGCGGTCAAGGAGGCGGTGCTGCCGTTCAAGCGGTTCCGCACCCGCACCGGCAAGGGCGTGGACTCGCTGCTCGGGCCGGAGATGAAGTCCACCGGCGAGGTGATGGGCATCGACATCGCCTTCGGGCACGCCTTCGCCAAGTCGCAGTCGGCCGCGTACGGCTCGCTGCCGACCGCCGGGAAGATCTTCGTCTCGGTCGCCAACCGGGACAAGCGCGGCATGATCTTCCCGATCAAGCGCCTGGCCGACCTGGGGTTCGAGATCGTCGCCACCACCGGCACCGCCGAGGTGCTGCGCCGGCACGGCATCGCCTGCGAGCAGATCCGCAAGCACTACGAGTCCGGCGGGGGCGAGGACGCCGTGTCGCTGATCCTCGGCGGCGACGTGGCGCTGGTGATCAACACTCCGCAGGGCTCGGGCGCGAGCGCCCGCTCGGACGGCTACGAGATCCGCAGCGCCGCCGTCACGGCGGACATCCCGTGCATCACCACGGTGCCGGGCGCGGCGGCGGCGGTGATGGGCATCGAGGCGCGGATCCGGGGCGACATGCAGGTCCGTCCGCTGCAGGAGCTGCACGCCGCCCTGCGGGCCGCCGAGTGACCGCCCCGGCGAGCGCGCGGTGATGTTCGAGCGGGTCGTCCGGCCGGGACTGTTCCGGATCGGGGGCGGGGACGCCGAGGCGGCGCACGAGTGGACGCTGCGGCGGCTGGCGCGGCTGTCCGGGCGGCCGGCGGCGTTGGCCGTGCTGCGGGCCCGCTACGCCGTCCGGGCGCCGCGCACCGTGTTCGGCGTCGAGTTCCCCAATCCGGTCGGGCTCGCGGCCGGCATGGACAAGGACGGCGTGGCGCTGCCGGCCTGGCCGGCGCTGGGCTTCGGCTTCGTCGAGGTCGGCACGGTCACCGCGCACGCGCAGCCGGGCAACCCCCGGCCCCGGCTGTTCCGGTTGCGCGACAGCGAGGCCGTGGTGAACCGGATGGGCTTCAACAACGCCGGCGCCGAGGCCCTCGCGGCCCGGCTCGCGGCGCTGCCCCGTCCGATCGGGGTGCCGCTGGGCATCTCGCTGGGCAAGTCGAAGGTGACCCCGCTCGACGGGGCGGTGGCGGACTACCTCGCCTCGTACCGGGCGTTGCGCGAGCACGGTGACTACTTCGCGGTCAACGTCTCCTCGCCGAACACCCCGGGCCTGCGCTCGCTGCAGGACCGGGCGCACCTGGACGCCATCCTGGCGGCGCTGGTGGGGGAGAAGCCGGTGCTGGTGAAGATCGCCCCGGACCTCACCGAGCCGGCGATCGCCGAGCTGCTGGAGGTCTGCCTGGCCCGGGGCGCCGCCGGGGTGATCGCCACCAACACCACGCTGGCCCGCGACGGTCTCGCCCCGGCGGACCGGGAGCGCGGCGCGCAGACGGGCGGCCTGTCGGGCCGGCCGCTCGCCGACCGGGCCCGCGAGGTGGTCGCGTTCGTGCACCGCGAGACCGGCGGCCGGCTGCCGGTGATCGGCGTCGGGGGCATCGTGGACCCGGACGCCGCGGCCCGGATGTCCGACGCCGGCGCCGCCCTGGTGCAGCTCTACACCGGCTTCATCTACCGGGGCCCGGCCCTGGTCCGCGCCGCCGTGCGCGCCACGGGGAGGCGCGGGTGACCCCCGAGGAGATCCTGGCGGCCGACCGGGCGCACGTCTGGCACCCGTACGCGGCCCTGCCGCCGGCCAGCGCGCCCCACGTGGTCGAGGGCGCCCAGGGCGTACGGCTGCGGCTGGCCGACGGCCGGGAGCTGGTCGACGGGATGTCGTCGTGGTGGGCGGCGATCCACGGCTACCGGCACCCGGCGCTCGACGCGGCGGTGACCGAGCAGCTCGGCCGGATGAGCCACGTGATGTTCGGCGGGCTCACCCACGCCCCGGCGGTCCGCCTGGCGGCCACCCTGGTCGAGCTGGCCCCGGACGGGCTGGAGCACGTCTTCCTGGCCGACTCCGGCTCGGTCGGCGTCGAGGTCGCGATCAAGATGTGCCTGCAGTACCAGCGGGCCACCGGCCGGCCGCAGCGCCGCCGGCTGGGCACCTGGCGGGGTGGCTACCACGGCGACACGTTCCACCCGATGAGCGTCTGCGACCCCGAGGGCGGCATGCACCACCTCTGGGGCGACGTGCTGCCCCGGCAGGTCTTCGCCCCCGTGCCGCCCGCCGGTTTCGACACCCCGCCCGACCCGGCCTACGAGGCGGCCCTGGTCGAGGCGGTCGAGCGGCACGCCCAGGAGCTGGCCGCGGTCGTCGTGGAGCCGGTGGTCCAGGGCGCCGGCGGGATGCGCTTCCACCACCCGCACTACCTGCGGGTGCTGCGCGAGGTGACCCGGGCCCACGGGGTGCTGCTGATCTTCGACGAGATCGCCACCGGCTTCGGCCGCACGGGCGCCATGTTCGCCGCCGAGCACGCCGGGGTGGCGCCCGACGTGATGTGCGTGGGCAAGGCGCTCACCGGCGGCTACCTGACGTTGGCCGCCACGCTCTGCACGGCGCAGGTCGCCCGGGGCATCTCCGCCGGCGGGGTGCTGGCGCACGGCCCGACGTTCATGGGCAATCCGTTGGCGTGCGCGGTCGCCAACGCCTCCCTCGGCCTGCTGCGGGCCGGGGACTGGGCGGGGCAGGTGGCGAGGGTGCAGGCGGGCCTGCGGGCCGGCCTGGAGCCGTTGCGCGACGCGCCGGGGGTGACCGACGTGCGGGTGCTCGGCGCGATCGGCGTGGTCCAGCTGGACCACGAGGTGGACCTGCCCGCCGCGACCGCCGCCGCCGTGGCCGAGGGGGTCTGGCTGCGGCCGTTCCGCGACCTGGTCTACACCATGCCGCCGTACGTCACCGACGACGCCGACGTGGCCCGGATCGCCGCGGGGGTCGCCGCCGCGGTGCGGGCCGGCTGAGCGGTCGGTCACGCTCCGGCGGGAGTACGCGGGCGGCGCGCGCCGCCCGCGCGGGAGCGTTCCCGGGCGGTGGCCGCCCCGGGGCGCCGAGGAGAGGGAGAGAACCGGATGGAGAGCTTCGGCGCCCGACTGCACCGGGCGGTGACCGAGCGCGGACCGCTCTGCGTCGGCATCGACCCGCACCCGGGCCTGCTGGCCCGCTGGGGGCTCGACGACGACGTGCGGGGGCTTGACCGGTTCGCCCGGACGGTCGCGGAAGCCCTCGGTGACCGGGTCGCGGTGATCAAGCCGCAGTCGGCCTTTTTCGAGCGGTTCGGCTCGAAAGGTGTGGCGATTCTTGAGTCAACTATCCGACAGTTACGCGAAGCCGGCTCGCTCGTTCTACTGGACGTCAAGCGCGGCGACATCGGCTCGACCGTCGCCGCGTACGCCTCGGCGTACCTCGACCCATCCAGCCCGGTCCATGTGGACGCGGTGACCGCGAGCCCGTACCTCGGTGTCGGCGCGCTGGCGCCGATGTTCGAACTGGCCGCCGAGCACGGTGGCGGGGTCTTCGTGCTGGCCCTCACCTCCAACCCCGAGGGCGCCGCCGTGCAGCGCGCCCGCACCGCCGACGGACGCACCGTCGCGCAGGCCGTCATCGACGAGATTTCCCAGCTCAACGCCGGTGCGCAGCCGCTCGGCAGCGTCGGGCTGGTGGTCGGCGCCACGATCGGCGACACCGGCCACGACCTCTCCGCCGTGAACGGTCCGCTGCTCGCCCCGGGGCTCGGCGCGCAGGGCGCCACCGCGGCGGATCTGCGCGTCGTCTTCGGCTCCGCCCTGCCCGCCGTGCTGCCCTCGTACTCGCGCGAGGTGCTGGGCGCGGGTCCTGATCCGGACGCCCTGCGGGCCGCCGCCGACCGTGCCCTGACCGACTGCCGGGCCGCCCTCGCCGCTGGTGACTGACTGACGGCTCGGTCACCTTTGTAAAGATCATCGCGCGCCCACGTTGCCGAATGCGCCGTCTACCGCTAGTTTTCCCGGCGCTGGGAACCACGGACCCCTTGGTTCACAGCGACACCACGTTTCACAGATGCGGCGGTGCGTCCCGCCCGTCGCGATAGGGACCTGAGGAGAACTGGTGCCGCTCCCGTCACTGACCCCGGAACAGCGCGCTGCCGCGCTGGAGAAGGCCGCGGAGATCCGCAAGGCCCGTGCTGAGCTGAAGGAGCAGCTCAAGCAGGGCAAGACCACCCTCGGAGCCGTCCTCGAGCGTGCCGAGTCCGACGACGTCGTCGGCAAGCTCAAGGTCTCCGCCGTGCTGCAGGCGATGCCGGGTATCGGCAAGATCCGGGCCACCCAGATCATGGAGAAGCTCAAGATCGCCGACAGCCGTCGCCTGCGTGGCCTCGGCGAGCAGCAGCGCAAGGCACTGCTTGGAGAGTTCGCCGCCAACTGAGCCTGGCTGCGTGTAGAAACAAGCAGTGAGCACGGATGACGAGGCGCGCCCGGCGGCTCGGCTCACTGTCCTGACGGGGCCTTCGGGCTCCGGCACGGAGAGTGTCGTCGAGCGCGTCCGGGCGCGTTCTCCATCCGTCTGGATCCCGGTGCCGGCCACCACGCGCCCGCGCCGGGAGCGCGAGCTGGACGGCGTCGACCGGCTCTTCCTGGCCCCCGCCGAGTTCGACCGGATGGTCGCCGCCGGGGAGCTGCTGGAGTGGAGCAAGGCCGGCCCCCACCGGCGGGGCACCCCCCTCGCGCCGCTGCGGTCCCGGCTCGCCGCCGGCCAGCCGGTGCTGATCGGCCTCGACCTCGCCGGCGCGCTGCGGGTCTCCGCGGTGCTGCCCGACGCCCGGCTGGTGCTGCTGCACCCGCCGGGGACCGTCCCCCGGCAGGTCACGCTGGCCGCCTTCGAACACACCCTCGCGCACGACCTGACCGGGCGGGTCGTCGACGAGCTGGTAGGCTTGTCCGGTTCTTCTTTCCTGGCTTCGGCGCCGCCGCACATGCGCGGTTGAGCGCCAGCACCGCCACGCGTGGTGCGATAGACGCAGAGGTTAATTCGTGGGATCCATCGCAAACCCCGAAGGCATCACCAACCCGCCGATCGACGAGCTTCTCGAGAAGACGACCTCGAAGTACGCGCTGGTGATCTTCGCCGCCAAGCGTGCACGCCAGGTCAACGCCTACTACAGCCAGCTCGGTGAGGGCCTGCTGGAATACGTGGGCCCCCTGGTCGAGACCACCCCGCAGGAGAAGCCGCTCTCCATCGCCATGCGCGAGATCAACGCGGGCCTGCTCACCGCCGAGCCGACCGACCAGCCGTAATCCGCCGCGCGTCGATGTCCCCCCGGATCGTCCTCGGGGTAGGCGGCGGCATCGCCGCCTACAAGGCGTGTGAGCTGCTGCGACTCCTCACCGAGTCGGGCCACCAGGTCCGGGTCGTGCCGACCGCGTCGGCGTTGCGCTTCGTCGGGGCCCCGACCTGGGCCGCGCTCTCCGGCCAGCCCGTCGCCGACGACGTCTGGTCGGACGTGCACGAGGTGCCGCACGTCCGGCTCGGTCAGCAGGCCGACCTGGTGGTGGTCGCTCCGGCCACCGCCGACCTGCTGGCCAAGGCCGCCCACGGCCTCGCCGACGACCTGCTCACCAACACGCTGCTGACCGCCCGCTGCCCGGTCGTGCTGGCCCCGGCCATGCACACCGAGATGTGGGAGCACCCGGCCACCGTCGCCAACGTCGCGACGCTGCGCTCCCGGGGCGTGCGCGTCGTCGAGCCCGCCGTCGGCCGGCTCACCGGCGCCGACACCGGCAAGGGCCGGCTGCCCGATCCGGCGGAGATCTTCGCGGTCGCCCGCCGGGCCCTGGCGAGGGGCGTCGCGGCCCCCGCCGACCTCGCCGGACGGCACGTGGTGGTGACCGCCGGCGGCACCCGCGAGCCGCTCGACCCCGTCCGCTTCCTCGGCAATCGCTCGTCGGGCAAGCAGGGCTACGCCTTCGCCCGCTGCGCGGTGGCCCGCGGCGCCCGCGTCACCCTGATCTCGGCCAACGTCTCGCTGCCCGATCCGGCAGGCGTCGACGTGGTCCGGGTCGGCACCACGGGCGAGCTGCGCGACGCCACACTGACGGCGGCGGACGAGGCCGACGCGGTGGTGATGGCGGCGGCTCCGGCCGATTTCCGTCCCGCGACCTACGCGCCTGGCAAAATCAAGAAGTCGGACGACGGCAGCGCGCCCACCATCGAGCTCGTCACCAACCCGGACATCGCGGCCGAGCTGGGCCGGCGCCGTCGCCCGGAGCAGGTGTTGGTGGTGTTCGCCGCGGAGACGGGCGACGCCGAGGCCAACGGCCGGGCCAAGCTCGCCCGCAAGCGGGCGGACCTCATCGTGATCAACGAGGTCGGGCCCGACAAGGTCTTCGGCGCCGACACCAACGCCGCGACGGTCATCGGCGCGGACGGCTCGGTCAGCCGGATGCCCGAGCGGTCCAAGGAGGATCTCGCCGACGACGTCTGGGACCTCGTGGTGGCCCGGTTGCCAGGCCGTTCCTGACGGCTGGAACCGGGCACGACCGGAGGGCCGGGCCCTGCCGTGGATGACTACACTGCCGCGGAACGACTTCCACAATTTAGGAGTGCCGTGACACGCCGCCTCTTCACTTCCGAATCGGTCACGGAAGGCCACCCGGACAAGATCGCTGACCAGATCAGCGACGGTATCCTCGACGCCCTGCTCGCCGAGGACCCGCGCAGCCGCGTCGCCGTGGAGACCCTGATCACCACCGGCCAGGTGCACATCGCGGGCGAGGTGACCACCAAGGCGTACGCCGACATCCCGACCATCGTCCGCCGGACCATCCTCGGCATCGGCTACGACTCCTCGAAGAAGGGCTTCGACGGCGCCTCCTGCGGCGTCAGCGTCTCCATCGGCGCCCAGTCGGAGGACATCGCGCAGGGCGTCGACAACGCCTTCGAGCTGCGTACCGGGGCGTCGGAGAGCGCGCTGGACGCGCAGGGCGCCGGCGACCAGGGCATGATGTTCGGCTTCGCCTGCTCCGAGACGCCGGAGCTGATGCCGCTGCCGATCGCCCTGGCCCACCGGCTGGCCCGGCGGCTCTCCCAGGTCCGCAAGGACGGCACGATCCCGTACCTGCGCCCCGACGGCAAGACCCAGGTCACCATCGAGTACGAGGGCCTGCGCCCCGTCCGGCTCAACACGGTGGTCGTCTCCAGCCAGCACGCCGCGGACATCTCGCTGGACTCGCTGCTCACCCCCGACGTGCGCGAGCACGTCATCGCCCCCGAGCTGGAGAGCCTCGGTCTCGACACCGAGGGCTACCGGCTGCTGGTCAACCCGACCGGCCGCTTCGAGATCGGCGGGCCGATGGGCGACGCCGGCCTGACCGGTCGCAAGATCATCGTCGACACCTACGGCGGCTACGCCCGCCACGGCGGCGGCGCGTTCTCGGGCAAGGACCCGTCGAAGGTGGACCGCTCGGCGGCGTACGCGACGCGTTGGGTGGCCAAGAACGTGGTCGCCGCCGGCCTGGCCGAGCGGTGCGAGGTCCAGGTCGCGTACGCGATCGGCAAGGCCCACCCAGTCAGCCTCTTCGTCGAGACGTTCGGCACCGAGACCGTGCCGGTGGCCTCGATCGAGAAGGCCGTCTCCGAGGTCTTCGACCTGCGCCCGGCCGCCATCATCCGGGACCTCAACCTGCTCCGCCCGATCTACCAGCAGACCGCCGCCTACGGCCACTTCGGCCGGGAGCTGCCGGACCTGACCTGGGAGAGCACCGACCGGGCCGCCGACCTCAAGTCGGCCGCGGGAGCCTGACCGGCACCAGGCGCAGCGACCGGCGACCCGCGGACGGGTCGCCGGTCGCTCGTGTCTGCGTCGACGTCCCCCTGGCCCACCTGGACCGTCCCTTCGACTACCTCGTGCCGGCCGAGCTGGACGCCGCCGCCGTCCCCGGCGTACGCGTGAAGGTCCGCTTCGCGGGGCAGCTCGTCGACGGCTGGCTACTCGAGCGGGCCGACGACTCGGGGCACACCGGTCGGCTGGCGTACCTGGAGAAGGTCGTCTCGCCCGAGCCGGTGCTCGCGCCGGAGATCTCCCGGCTGGCCCGGGCGGTCGCGGACCGCTACGCCGGCAGCCTCGCCGACGTGCTCCGCCTCGCCGTCCCGCCCCGGCACGCCCGGGTGGAGAAGGACGTCGCCGCCCGCGCCGCCGCCTCCGACGGCGATCCCGCCGCCTCCGACGGCGATCCCGCCGCACCGGCCGGGCCGGGGCCCGACGCCTGGCGGGACTACCCGGCCGGGCCGGCCCTGCTCCGGGCGCTCACCGACGGACGGGGCCCCCGGGCGGTCTTCTCGGCGCTGCCGGGGGAGGACTGGCCCGCGCGCTACGCCGAGGCCGTCGCCGCCACGGTGGCCGGCGGCCGGGGCGCGGTGGTGGTCGTCGCCGACAACCGCGACCTGGAGCGTCTCGACGCCGCCCTGCACCACGCCCTGGGCGCGGGGCGGCACGTCTGCCTCTCCGCCGCCCTCGGCCCCGCCCGGCGCTACCGGGCCTTCCTCGCCGCCCGCCGTGGCGACGTGGCGGTGGTGGTCGGCACGAGGGCCGCGATGTTCGCCCCGGTCGCCCGCCTCGGGCTGGTGGCGATCTGGGACGACGGCGACGACCTGCACGCCGAGCCCCGCGCCCCCTACCCGCACGCCCGTGAGGTGCTGCTCACCCGCGCCCAGCTCGACGAGGCCGCGGTCATCGTGGGTGGGTACACCCGCACCGCCGAGGCGCAGTTGCTGGTCGAGACCGGGTGGGCCCGCGAGGTCGTGGCCGACCGCGCGACCGTGCGGGCGCGGATGCCGGCGATCGCGCCCACCGGCGACGATCCGCAGCTGGCCCGTGACCCCGGGGCGGCCACGGCCCGCCTGCCCAGCCTGGCCTGGACCACCGCCCGGGAGGCGCTACGGGCCGACCTGCCGGTGCTGGTCCAGGTGCCCCGCCGCGGCTACCTGCCCTCGGTGGCCTGCGCCGAGTGCCGCACCCCGGCCCGGTGCCCGCACTGCGCCGGGCCGCTCGCGCTGCCGTCGGCCGAGGGCATCCCCGCCTGCCGCTGGTGCGGGCGGGTCGCCGCCGCGTACGCCTGCCCGGAGTGCGGCGGGCGGCGGCTGCGCGCCTCCGTCACCGGCGCCCGGCGCACCGCCGAGGAGCTGGGCCGGGCCTTCCCGGGCGTGCCGGTGCGCACGTCCGGGCGGGAGGAGGTGCTGGCCACGGTCGCGGGCGGCGCCGGCCTGGTCATCGCGACCCCCGGCGCCGAGCCGGTCGCCGAGGGCGGCTTCGGGGCGGTGCTGCTGCTCGACTCGTGGGCCCTGCTCACCCGGGCCGACCTGCGGGCGGGGGAGGAGGCGCTGCGCCGCTGGCTGGCGGCCGCCGCCCTGGCCCGCCCCGCCGCCGCCGGCGGCCGGGTGGTGGTGGTCGCCGACGGGGCACTCGCCCCCGTGCAGGCGCTGCTGCGCTGGGACGCCGGCTGGTTCGCCGCCCGCGAGCTGGCCGAGCGGCGGGAGCTGGGCTTCCCGCCGGCGGTGCGGATGGCCAGCGTGACCGGGGTGCCGGCCGCGGTCGCCGACCTGCTGGCCGAGGCCCGGCTGCCGGCGGAGGCCGAGCTGCTCGGGCCGGTTCCGGCCGACGGGGAACGGGAACGGATGCTGGTGCGGGTGCCACGGGCCCGGGCCGCCGCGCTGGCCGACGCGCTGCACTCGGCGGCCGGGGTGCGCACCGCCCGCAAGGCCGCCGATCCCGTCCGTCTCCAGGTCGATCCGCTCGCCCTCTTCTGACCGCCGTGACCGCCGTCGCGGCGGCCGCCGCACCGCCGGACCTGGCCCGCCGTCGCACGCCGTGTCCGGCGGCGCGCCCACACGCGGGTGGTAGCATCGCCCGTCATGCCCGGGCGAACGACGGCTCCAGGTCGCGGCGCGGCGCCAGACGCGTCGAGCTGGAGTTGCCGCAGGATCGCGCGACGATGGCGGGAGCGCGTCGGTTCGGCGCGATGTCGATGATGTCAAACAGCCGGTGATCAGGGGTGGACCAGTCGTGACCATTCGTCAGTCGATCGTCTTCAACGGTGACCTCGGCAGCGGCAAGAGCACCGTCTCCGTGGAGATCGCCGAGCGGCTCGGTCTGCGCCGGGTCAGCGTCGGTGACCTCTACCGGCAGATGGCGCAGGAGCGGCAGATGACCGCGCTCCAGCTCAACCTGCACGCGGAGCTGGACCAGGCCGTCGACGGCTACGTCGACCAGCTCCAGCGCGACATCGCGGCCTCGGGCGAGAGCCTGGTCATGGACTCCCGGCTGGCCTGGCACTTCTTCACCGACGCGCTCAAGGTCCACATGATCACCGAGCCGGGCGAGGCGGCCCGGCGGGTGCTGGCCCGCCCCTCCGGCCCCGCCGAGAGCTACGCCTCGATGGAGGAGGCCAAGGCCAAGCTGCGCGAGCGCAGCGAGAGCGAGCGGGGCCGGTTCATCGTCCGCTACGGGGTGGACAAGGCCCGGCTGCGCAACTACGACCTGGTCTGCGACACCACCCGCGCCCCGGCCGCCGAGGTCATCGAGCGCATCATCGACGCGTACGAGGGGCGGCTGTGCGCGGACGTGCTGCGCGACGCGCCGCCGCTGCTGCTGCTCGACCCGGCCCGCGTCTACCCGACCGAGGACATCGCCCACCTGCGCGACCTGTGGGACTCGGAGTTCGTCGCCGAGGTGGCCGCCGGCGGCGACGAGGCGCTCGAGCCGCTGCGGATCGGCTACACCGGTGAGTACTTCTTCGTCGTCGACGGGCACCGCCGCCTCAGCGCCGCCCTGCAGAGCGGCTTCCGCCTGGTGCCGGCCCGGCTCGTCGCCGAGGTGGACGAGCCGGTGGTGGGCGGGATGAGCGCGGTGGACTACTTCGCCGCCCAGGCGCGGCCCGGCCTGATCCACGACTGGGAGGCCGCGCACTCCATCGAGCTGCCGCTGCCCGAGCACGCCCTGCTCGGCGGCGACGCGGTCCTGGCCGGGGAGCCGGGCGCCGGCCTCTGAGCCGCCGCCCGCGCCGCACCGCCCGCACCGCGTCGACTGCCCGGGCTGGCCCTGGCCGCCGCGCCCCGGCACCGGGCCCGGTTGGTCCTGCGCGGCGACGAGAGCCTCCCGGTGACCATCGACACCCCACCACCCGCGCCGCGTCCCGGTACGCCGGCCGGGGCGGCCGACGGCACTCCGTAGACTGGTACGGCACCAGTCCGACCGCCGAAGGAGCCATGCCGAGTGACCGTCCAGCCCATCCGTCTGTTCGGGGATCCGGTGCTGCGCACGCCGGCCGATCCGGTGGTCGACTTCGACGTCGAGCTGCGCAAGCTCATCGCCGACCTGACCGACACGATGCGTGAGCAGAACGGCGCCGGCCTCGCCGCGCCGCAGCTCGGTGTGGGCCTGCGGGTGTTCACCTTCGACGTCGACGACGTGGTCGGCCACCTGGTCAACCCGGTGCTGGAGTTCCCGGACGCCGAGGAGCAGGACGGCCCCGAGGGGTGCCTGTCCATCCCCGGGCTCTACTTCGACACCAAGCGTCGGCAGAACGTGATCGCCAAGGGCTTCAACGGCTACGGCGACCCGATGCAGATCGTCGGCACCGGCCTGATGGCGCGCTGCGTGCAGCACGAGACCGACCACCTCGACGGGGTGCTCTTCGTGGACCGGCTGGACCCGGCCGGGCGCAAGGAGGCGATGAAGGCGATCCGCCAGGCGGAGTGGTACGACGCGGCGGCCCCGCCGACGGTCAAGCTCAACCCGCACGCCGCCGGCAGCCCCTTCGGTCTGGGTCGGTGAGCCCGTGCGCGTGATCTTCGCCGGCACGCCGGCAGTCGCCGTTCCCGCCCTGGCCGCCGTGGCCGCCTCCCGTCATGAGCTCCTCGCCGTGCTCACCCGGCCGGACGCCCCCGCGGGGCGCGGTCGCGGGCTGGCCCGCTCCCCGGTGGGGGCGTGGGCCGACGAGCACGGCATCGAGGTGCTCACCCCCGCCCGGCCGCGTGAGCCGGAGTTCCAGGACCGGCTGCGCGAGCTGGCCCCCGACTGCGTGCCCGTGGTCGCCTACGGCGCGCTGGTGCCGCCGGCGGCCCTGGAGATCCCCCGCCGCGGGTGGATCAACCTGCACTTCTCGCTGCTGCCCGCCTGGCGCGGGGCGGCGCCCGTGCAGCACGCCGTGCTGCACGGCGACGAGCTGACCGGGGCGAGCGTCTTCCAGCTGGAGGAAGGGCTGGACACCGGCCCGGTCTACGGCACGCTGACCGACGAGATCCGTCCCGCCGACACGTCCGGCGACCTGCTGGAGCGGCTGGCCCACTCCGGCGCCGGCCTGCTGGTGGCCGTCCTCGACGCGATCGACGACGGCACCGCCCGCGCGGAGCCGCAGCCCGCCGACGGGGTGTCGCTGGCGCCGAAGCTCACCGTGGAGGACGCCCGGGTGCGTTGGACCGATCCCGCCTTCGCCGTGGACCGGCGGATCCGGGCCTGCACCCCGGCGCCCGGCCCCTGGACGACGTCGCGTGGCGAGCGCGTCAAGCTGGGCCCGGTGGTCCCGGTGCCCGACGGCCCGGAGTTGAAGCCGGGTGAACTGCTGGTGGAGAAGTCCCGGGTGCTGGTCGGCACGGCCACCACGCCGGTGCGGCTCGGCGAGGTCCGGGCGGCGGGCAAGCGGGCGATGCCGGCGACCGACTGGGCGCGGGGCGCCCGGGTCGCCGCGGGGGAGGAACTCGCGTGACCGGCCCTTCGGAACGACCCTCGGGCGAGCGCTTCTCCGCCGCACGAGACGGCGAGCGCTCCGACAGTGAGCGACGCGGCGAGCGCTTTGACGGCGAGCCACGCGGCGAGCGCTCCGGCGGCGAGCGCTCCGGCGGTGAACGGTTCGGCGGTGAACGGTTCGGCGGTCGCGGTGAGCGCCCCTCGGGCGGCCAGCGCGGCGAGCGGCCGGCGCGGGGCGGCCAGTGGGGCGCCCGGGCCGGTGGTGACCGGCGCGACGGCGTCCGGCGTCCGCCCCGTCCGGCGGTGGACCTGCCCCGCCAGGTGGCCTACGAGGCGGTCGCGGCGGTGCACCGCGACGACGCGTACGCCAACCTGGTGCTCCCGTCCCTGCTGCGCGACGCGGGGCTGTTCGGCCGGGACGCCGCCTTCGCCACCGAGCTGACCTACGGCACGCTGCGCCACCTCGGCACCCTCGACGCGATCCTCGGTGACGCCGCCGGACGGGACGTGCAGCGCATCGACCCGCCGGTGCGCGACGCGTTGCGGCTCGGGGCGTACCAACTCCTGCACACCCGGGTGCCGGCGCACGCCGCGGTCTCCTCGACCGTCGACCTGGTCCGGTCGGTGGGCCCCGGCGCGACGGGCTTCGCCAACGCGGTGCTGCGCGAGGTCGCCGGCCGCGACGCCGACGCCTGGGTGGCCAAGCTGGCCCCGTCGGCCGAGAGCGACCCGATCGGGCACCTGGCCCTGGCGTACAGCCATCCGCAGTGGATCGTGCGGTCCTTCGCCGAGGCGCTCGGCGGCGACCTCGGCGAGACGACGCGGCTGCTCATCGAGGACAACGAGCGCCCACCGGTGCACCTGTGCGCCCGGCCGGGACTGGCCGACGCGGCGGAGCTGGCCGACGATGTCGGCGGCGCGCCGGGGGCCTTCTCCCCGTACGCGGTCTATCTCTCCGGCGGGGCGCCCGGCGACCTGCCGGCGCTCGCCCAGGGGCGCGCCCACGTGCAGGACGAGGGCTCCCAGCTCGTGGCGAACGCCCTGGCGGTGGCTCCGCTCGACGGCCCGGACGGGCGTTGGCTGGACCTGTGTGCCGGTCCGGGCGGCAAGTCCGGCCTGCTCGGCGCCTTGGCCGCCCAGCGGGACGCGCGGCTGACCGCGGTCGAGGTCTCCGAGCACCGGGCCCGGCTGGTCGAACAGGCCACCCGTGGCCTGCCGGTGACCGTGCTGCACGCCGACGGGCGGACCGTGGGCGCGGAACCGAAGCTGCCGGAGGCGCACTTCGACCGGGTGCTCGTCGACGCGCCCTGCACGGGGCTGGGGTCGCTGCGGCGCCGGCCGGAGTCCCGCTGGCGACGTCAGCCCTCGGACCTGCCGCCGCTGACCCGGTTGCAGCGCGAGCTGCTGGCCGCGGCGCTGCGTGCCGCCCGGCCGGGCGGGCTGGTCGCCTACGTGACGTGCTCCCCGCACACCGTGGAGACGCACGTGACGGTGACCGAGGCGGCCCGCCGCTCGGGGGTGCCGGTCGACTTCGTCGACGCCCGGCCGCTGATGCCGGCGGGGATGCCCGGCCTCGGCGACGGGCCGACGGTGCAGCTCTGGCCGCACCGGCACGGCACCGACGCGATGTTCCTCGCGATGCTCCGCCGCACCTGAGCGGGCGGCACCGGGTCGTCCCGGCCCAGCCCGTCCGCGGGTCGCCCCCGCCCGGGGCGGCCCCGGGCGGTACGCGCTCCGGCGGCCCCGGGCCGGGCGGCCCGGTCGTGGATCGCGCCCGGCCGGGCGGGCCGAAATCGGCTCGCCCGGGACTGTCGCCTATTGGCACTCCTCGATGGCATTATCAGGCCACCCCTTATCGAGGAGCGTCCATGAAACGAAGAATGCTGACCGCCGGCCTCGCGCTCGCCGTCCTCACCGGCGCGGCGGCGACGACTGTCGCACCGGCGTCGGCGGCCCCGGCACCGTCCGCCGGCGTGCGCGCGCCCGCCGCGCAGTCCCTGGCCGCACCGGACATCGCGGTGGCCAACGTGCAGGCCCACCTCACGCAGTTCCAGACCATCGCCACCCAGAACGGCGGCAACCGCCGCGCCGGCTCCGCCGGCTACACGGCCTCCGTCGCGTACGTCAAGACGAAGCTCCAGGCCGCCGGCTACACGGTGACCGAGCAGGTCTGCACCGACTGCACGTACCGGTCGAACAACCTGATCGCCGAGTGGCCGGGCGGCCCCGCCGACCAGGTCGTCATGTTCGGCGCCCACCTCGACGGCGTCTCCGCCGGCCCCGGCATCAACGACAACGCCACCGGCTCGTCGGCCCTGCTGGAGAACGCGCTGGTGCTGGCCCGGCAGAACCCGACGATGACCAAGCGGGTCCGCTTCGCCTGGTGGACCGACGAGGAGCAGGGCCTCAACGGCTCGGACTTCTACGTCCGTTCGCTCAGCAGCACCCAGCGGGGCTACGTCAAGGGCTACTACAACTTCGACATGATCGGCTCCGTCAACGGCGGCTACTTCATCAACCGGATCACCTCCGCCACGGCCGCCCCGCTGAAGGCGTACTGGGACTCGCTGAACATCCAGCCGGAGGAGAACGTCGAGGGTCAGGGACGCTCCGACGACTACCCGTTCGCGCAGGCCGGCATCCAGACCTCCGGGTACGCCTCGGGCGCCAGCGCCCGGAAGACCTCGACGCAGGCCGCCAAGTGGGGCGGCACCTCCGGCTCGGCGTACGACCCGTGCTACCACCGCTCCTGCGACACCACCGCGAACGTCAGCGCCACGGTGCTCAACCGCAGCGCCGACGGGATCGCGTACGCCATCTGGCAGACCGCCGTCGGCAGCGCGACCAACGACTTCTCCCTCGCCGTGGGCCCGACGTCGGGCTCGGTGCAGCGCGGCGCGTCGACCACGGCGACGGTCTCCACGGCCACCACCGCCGGCACGGCCCAGACGGTCGCGCTGTCGGCGACCGGCGCCCCGGCCGGCGTCACGGTCTCGTTCAGCCCGTCGTCGGTCACCTCCGGCGGCTCCGCCACCATGACGCTCAGCGCGTCGGCCTCCGCCCCGCTGGGCACGTACACCGTAACGGTCACCGGCGCGGGCTCCGGCGGCGTCTCGCGCTCGGCCAGCTACACCCTCACCGTCGGCGGCAGCGGCGGCTGCGCCGGCGGGCAGCTCATCGGCAACGGCGGGTTCGAGAGCGGGTCGTCGCCGTGGACCGCCTCGTCGGGTGTCATCACGAACGACGCGGCGCAGCCGGCGCGGTCGGGCTCGTACAAGGCGTGGCTGCTGGGCTACGGCTCGACGCGCACGGAGACGTTGTCGCAGTCGGTGACGATCCCGGCGGGCTGCGCCTCCTACACGCTGTCGTTCTGGCTGCACGTCGACACGGCGGAGACGACCACCAGCAGGGTCTACGACCGGCTGGTGGTGCAGGTGGGCTCGGCGACGCTGGCGACGTACTCGAACCTGAACGCGGCGGCGGGCTACACGCAGCGGTCGTTCAACGTGGCGGGGTACGCGGGGCAGACGGTGACGCTGAAGTTCACCGGCACCGAGGACGCCTCGTTGCAGACCAGCTTCGTCGTCGACGACGTGACGCTGCAGGCCAGCTAGGCACCGCAGGGGTCGGGGCGGTCGGTCACGCCGACCGCCCCGCTCAGGTGACCGGCAGGCCCTTCGTGCCGGCGCCCTTCACCGACCTGGTGAGGCTGCGGTCGCTGACCCACAGGAAGCACTGCACGCCCCGGTTGCCGTTGCGCCACTCCCGTTCGAAGGGGTGGTAGTAGATCGAGCCGGCCCGGTACTGCAGGTCGCCGTTGTCCGGCACCCGGGCGTACTTCGCGATCAGGCTCCGGCACGCCCGGTGCACCCTGCGGGTGTCGCGGCTGAAGTCGTCGTAGCTGGTGTCGGGGGCCTGCCAGACGCCGACGAACTCGGCGCGGTGCCTGCTGGTGCAGGCCACCGGCACCATCTCCCGCACGTCGTCGGCCCGTACCTTCGGGTTGAAGCAGCGGTGGGCGAGCGGGGCGGCGCCGGTCAGCGCGCCCTTCAGGCTGCCGGTCCGGTCCTTCGCGCCCGCCTCGTCGAGGCTGGTCTGCTCGCTCAGGTCGCAGCGGAACCAGCGGGCGCCGCCGCCCCACGCCTGCGGCGACGGCAGCACCACGGTGAGCCCGAGGCGGCCGGAGCGCCAGTCGCCCCCGAGCGCCGCGTTGACCTTGGTGTCGCACTCGGCGCGGGCGGCGCGCATCCCCGCCGAGCCGGGCGGCGGGGGCGTGCTCCGGTCGGCTCCCGCCCCGGTCAGCGTGCCGACGTGCACGGTCTCCGCGCGGTGCGACGCCGCGCAGTCGACGGGATGGTAGGCGGTGAGGTAGCCGACGTCCTGCACGCCGACGTGACACACGCCGGCGGCGGGGACGAACGCCTGCGGCGCGGCGGGCGCCGGCCAGTCGTCGGTGAGGTCACGGTCGGTGCCGGCCGGGGTGCCGCAACCGGCGAGCGTCAGGGCCGCCACCGCGCCCACCGTGGCCGCCGTCCACCACCGTCGCATCCCGACCTCCCGCCGTTCGTGGGCCGCAACCGGCGGCGGCCAGCGCGGCGGTCCCACCGGCGTACGGGCGGCCGGACACGCCACGGTGCGGCAGCATACGGCACCCTCGCTCAGCTCGCGGGCAGCCCTTGTGGACCGGCGCCCCGCATCGACCGGGTCAGCTTCCGGTCGTCGCTCCACAGGAAGCACCGCACCCCCCGGTCGCCCTCCTGCCACTCCCGCCGCGACGGGGGATAGAAGATCGAGCCGGCCCGGTACGGCAGGTCGCTGTTGTTGGGCACCTCGGCGAAGGCGGCGATGAGCGCCATGCAGCGCGTGTGCACCTGCTGGTGGGACCGGCCGAACTCGGCCCAGGTCATGTCCCGTTCCACGTGCACGCCGACGAACTCGGCGCGGTGCGGCTCGGTGCACAGCACCGGCGCCATGTAGTTCAGGTTGTCGCCGATGAGCTTCGGGTCGAAGCAGCGGTGCAGCAGCGGGGAGTCGCCGACCAGTGCGCCGCGCAGGCTGCCGGTGCGGTTCACCGGGCGGGTGTTGTCGATGCTGCCGGTCTCGCTCAGGTCGCAGCGGAACCAGCGGGCGCCACCGCGCCACGCGGGGGTGGAGGGCAGGGCGATGGTGAGGGTGACGCGGGCGGCGTGCCAGTCGCCGCCGAGCACCTCGCGGGCGCGCTGGTCGCACTCGGCACGGGCCGGACGCAGGGTCGCGGATCCCGGTTCGGGCCGGTCGCCGCCGGCCGCCGCGCCGGTGAACCTGCCGACGTGCACGGTCTCGGCCACGTGGTTGCGGGAGCAGTCCACCGTCTCGTAGGTGCGGGCCTGCACGACGGTGGTGATCCGGGGCAGGCAGGCGTCGGTGGCCGGCACGAACGACTGCGGCGCCCGCAGGACCGGCCAGTCGTCGGTGAGGTCGCCGTCGGACCCGCCCGGCCGTACGCAGCCGGACAGCAGGGCCGTCAGCGTGCCGGCCAGCGCCAGCGCCGCGAGCCACCGTCGCATCGTCCGCCCTTTCCGGGAGCTGACGCGTCGATCGCCGCCGGGGCACCGCGCGGGCGTGCGGCTCACGTCACCGTCCCTGATGGAGTCTCGCCGCGTTTCCGTCGTTCGGCCAGTCACGGATGGCCCTTCGTCCGGTTCCGCCGCGCCGGGAGGGCCAATTCTGCACCACCGGTCACCGCCGGGTCACCGGGCGTCCCGGGTGGTGGCGCGCCGCAGGCGACCGGCGGCCGTCTTCGTACACTGGCCCGGTGACCGTACCGCCGCCGATCGTCGCGCCCAGCATCCTCGCCGCCGATTTCGCCCGCCTCGCCGAGGAGGTCCGCGCCGTCGAGAACGCCGCGGACTGGCTGCACGTGGATGTCATGGACAACCACTTCGTGCCCAACCTGACCATCGGGCTGCCCGTGGTGCAGAGCCTGCGGGCCGCCACCGAGCTGCCCTTCGACGTGCACCTGATGATCGAGGATCCGCGCCGCTGGGCGCCCGGCTACGCCGACGCCGGGGCGTACAACGTCACGTTCCACGCCGAGGCGTGCGACGACCCGGTGGCCCTGGCCAAGGACCTGCGCTCGGCCGGCGCCAAGGCCGGGCTGGCGATCGACCGGGACACCCCGATCGAGCCCTACCTGGAGCTGCTGCCGAGCTTCGACACGCTGCTGATCATGACCATCAAGGCCGGCTTCGGCGGGCAGCGGTTCATCCCGCAACTGCTGGACAAGGTCCGTACGGCCCGCCGGCACGTCGACGCCGGCCACCTCGAACTGCGCATCGAGGTGGACGGCGGCATCGCCGCCGACACCATCGCCCAGGCGTCCGAGGCGGGGGCCGACGCGTTCGTCGCCGGTACGGCGGTCTACGGCGCCGACGACCCCGCCGAGGCTGTGCGCAAGCTGCGGGCACTCGCGGAACGCGCCGCCGGCGGGGCCTGAGCGTGGAGCCTGCCGGCGACCGCCAGGATGTGATCCTCGTCGTCGACGACGACGAGGACATCGCGCGTTTCGTCGAGTTCAACCTCCGCCTGCACGGCTTCGAGGTGATCCACGCCAGCGACGGGCAGGAGGCGCTCGAGGTCATCGAGCGCCAGCGCCCCGACCTGGCGGTGGTCGACCTGATGATGCCGCGCATCGACGGGTTGGAACTGACCCGACGGCTGCGGGCCGACCCGATGACCTCGGCCCTGCCGGTGATCATGCTGACCGCCAAGGGCATGACGGTGGACAAGGTGCACGGGCTCAGCGCCGGCGCCGACGACTACCTCGTCAAGCCCTTCGACACCGCCGAGCTGGTCGCCCGGGTCAGCTCCACGCTGCGCCGCAACAAGGAGTTCCGCGAGGTCTCGCCGCTGACGGGGCTGCCCGGCAACAGCCGGATCCGCCGGGAGATCGCCGACCGCGTCCGCAGCGGGGTCGACTACGCCGTCGGCTACATCGACATCGACCGGTTCAAGAGCGTCAACGACCGGTACGGCTTCGTCCGCGGCGACGACTTCATCTCCGCCCTGGCCCGCAGCCTGCACCGGGCGGTGGTCTCGGTGGGGCTGCCGCCGGCCTTCCTGGGGCACGTCGGCGGGGACGACTTCGTCATCGTGTGCGCCCCGGAGCAGGTCCGGCCGCTCACCTCCCGGGTCTCCGCCGACTTCGAGAAGGCCGCCGACTCGCTCTACGACCCGGTCGACGCCGCGCGCGGCTACGTGGAGTTGAAGGACCGCCGGGGCAACATCCGGCGGGCCGCCCTGGTCACCCTCTCGATCGGGGTCAGCCTCTCCGACTCCGGCAAACGCTTCACCGACCCGCTGGAGGCGATCGCGGTCGCCTCCGAGATGAAGACGGTGGCCAAGAGCCAGCCCGGCTCGTACGTGGCCGTGGACCGGCGGCGCGGCGTCACCTGATCCGTGCGCTGTCGCTGTGAAGTAGCCCGCCCGGGTGGCGCGACCCCCCGTGCGGCGTGTAACACTTCCCGTGTACCCACCACGCGCTGGCGGGACTCGGTGAAATTCCGAACCGGCGGTGATCCACGGCGTGACCGTGGTAAGCCCGCGACCCGGTTGGCCTCGTGCCGCCCGGTGGACCTGGTGAGAATCCGGGGCCGACGGTTGGGAGCGGGAAACCGCCCCCAGACAGTCCGGATGGGAGACAGCGCGCGGGACGGACGGGCCCTGCCCGGCCGCTGATTTCAGCGTGCCGTGCGCGCCCCCCGGGGCGGCTCCGCCGTACCCGGATCTCCGCCGCCGCACGCTCGCGGCCCTGTGCCGTTGCCTCCCGTGACCGCCCGCGCGTCGACCGGCGAGTGAGAGGGCAGGGCATGGCCGGCGTCTCCGTCGACGAGGCGATGCGTCGCGCGGTGGAACTCGCCGCGCGCGGTCTCGGCACGACCAGCCCCAACCCGGTGGTCGGCTGTGTGCTGCTCGACGCCGACGGGCAGGTGGTCGGCGAGGGGTTCCACGCCTACGCCGGTGGGCCGCACGCCGAGATCGTCGCGCTCGCCCAGGCCGGCGAGCGGGCCCGCGGCGGCACCGCCGTGGTCACCCTGGAACCCTGCGACCACACCGGCCGCACCGGCCCCTGCAGCACCGCGCTGGTGCGGGCCGGCGTCGCCCGGGTCGTCATCGCCGTGCCCGACCCCAACCCGCTCGCCACCGGGGGCGCGGGCACGCTGCGCGCCGCCGGGATCCAGGTCGACACGGGGGTACGCGCCTGCGAGGCGGAGGCCGGCAACATCGCCTGGCTCACCTCCATGCGCCGGGGCTGGCCGTACGTCATCTGGAAGTTCGCCGCGACGCTGGACGGCCGGTCGGCGGCGGCCGACGGCACCAGCATGTGGATCACCTCCGAGGCCGCCCGGATGGACGTGCACGCGCTGCGCGGCACCGTCGACGCGGTCCTCGTCGGGGTGGGCACCGTCCTCGCCGACGACCCCCGGCTCACCGCCCGCAACCTGCGCGACGGCACGCTCGCCATCCGACAGCCGCTGCGGGTGGTGCTGGACACCGACGGGCGTACGCCGGCCGACGCCCGGGTCCGCGACGGCGCGGCCCGCACGTGGATCGCCACCGCGGCGGAGGTCGGCGCGGGCCCCGACGGCCGGGTCGACCTGCCGGCGCTGCTCGCCGCCCTGCACGGGCGCGGGGTCTGTGCCGTGCTGCTCGAGGGCGGCCCGAAGCTGGCCGGCGCCTTCCTGGCCGCCGGCCTGGTCGACAAGATCGTCGGCTACGTCGCGCCCCGGCTGCTCGGCGCCGGCCCGACCGCCGTGGTCGACGCCGGTGTGACCACCATCGCCGAGGCCATCGACCTGGAGTACGTCGACGTCACGCAGGTCGGACCCGACCTGCGGATCACCGCGCTGCCCCGCAAGAGGGAGGGCTGACATGTTCACCGGCATCGTCGAGGAGTTGGGTGAGGTCGTCCGCGTCACCGAGACGGCGGGGGACTCGGCGCTGGTCGCCGTCCGCGGCCCGCTGGTCACCTCGGACGCCCGGCACGGCGACTCGATCGCGGTCAACGGCGTCTGCCTGACCGTGGTCGACGTCGAGAACGGGACCTTCACCGCGGACGTGATGGGGGAGACGCTGCGCCGCAGCGCGCTGGGCGCGCTGCGCGCCGGCGACCCGGTCAACCTGGAGCGGGCCGCCGCGCTGGGCAGCCGCCTCGGCGGGCACCTCGTGCAGGGGCACGTCGACGGCGTCGGCGAGGTGATCGCCCGCGAGCCGGCCGCGCAGTGGGAGACGGTCCGGTTCCGGCTGCCCGCCGCCCTGTCCCGGTACGTGGTGGAGAAGGGCTCGATCACGGTCGACGGTGTCTCGCTGACCGTCGCCGACGTGGGCCCGGACTGGTTCGCGGTCGGCCTGATCCCGACCACGCTGAAGCTGACCACGCTCGGCGCCCGTCGCGTCGGCGACCCGGTCAACCTCGAGGTGGACGTGCTGGCCAAGTACGTCGAGCGGCTGCTCGGCGCCCGGCTGGCCGATCCCGGCGTCCCGGAGGCCGGCGTGCCGCCGGTCGTCGGCCTGCCGGGGGCCGCCGCGGCGGGCGGGGTGGCCTGATGGGCCCGCTCGGCTGGCTGCTCGAGGCGCAGGTCGACATCGCCGGCTCGCCGGTGCTGGTCCGCGAGATCGTCGGCAACGGCTTCGGTCTGGCGTCGGCGCTGTTCGGCCTGCGCCGGCTGGTCTGGGCCTGGCCCGTCGGCATGATCGGCAACGCGTTGCTGTTCACGGTCTTCCTGGGCGGGGTCTTCGTCACCCCGCAGGCGCACGACCTCTACGGGCAGGCCGGCCGGCAGGTCTTCTTCTTCACCGTCAGCGTCTACGGCTGGTGGCGCTGGTCGCGCAACCGCCGCCACGGCGGCGCGGGCGACGGGGCGGCGGTGGCGCCCCGCTGGGCCACCGGCCGGGAACGGCTCGGCCTGCTGCTCGCTGCCGCGATCGGCACCGCCGCGGCATACCCGGTGCTCGCCGCACTCGGCTCCTGGGGGCCGCTGCCGGACGCCTGGATCCTCACCGGCAGCCTGCTCGCCACCTACGGCATGGCGCGCGGCTGGGTGGACTTCTGGCTCATCTGGATCGCCGTCGACGCGGTCGGCGTGCCGCTGCTGCTGCGCGGCGGGTTCTATCCCTCGGCCGCCATGTACCTCGTCTACGGCGCCTTCTGCGCCTGGGGCCTGGTCGCCTGGTGGCGTACCTCGCGGGTCGTCCGCCCGGCGCCCGCCCCGATCCCGTCGACCTACTCGGAGGCCGTGGCATGACCACCTTTGGCAGCATCGAGCAGGCGGTGGCGGACATCGCGGCCGGACGGCCCGTCGTCGTGGTCGACGACGCCGACCGGGAGAACGAGGGCGACCTGATCTTCGCCGCCGAGTTGGCGACGCCGGAGCTGCTCGCGTTCATGGTGCGCCACACGTCCGGCTACATCTGCGCGCCGCTCACCGAGAGCGAGTGCGACCGCCTGGACCTGCCGCCGCAGCACCACACCAACCAGGACCGGCGCGGCACCGCCTACACGGTGACCGTGGATGCCCGGGAGGGCGTCAGCACCGGCATCTCCGCCGCCGACCGGGCGCACACCATCCGGCTGCTCGCCGACCCCGGCACCGGCCCGGCCGACCTGGCCCGCCCCGGGCACGTGGTGCCGCTGCGGGCCCGCGAGGGCGGCGTGCTGCGCCGGCCCGGCCACACCGAGGCCGCCGTCGACCTGACCCGGCTGGCCGGGCTGCGCCCCGCCGGCGTGCTCTGCGAGCTGGTCAACGACGACGGCACCATGATGCGGGTGCCGGACCTGGAGAAGTTCTGCGCCGAGCACTCCCTGACCCTGATCACCATCGCCGACCTGGTCGCGTACCGGCGGCGCACGGAGAAGCAGGTCGAGCGGGTCGCCGACGCCCGGATGCCCACCCGGCACGGCGTGTTCCGGGCCCTGGGCTACCGCAGCGAGCACGACTCGGCCGAGCACGTCGCCCTGGTCACGGGCGAGATCGGCGACGGGCGCGACGTGCTGGTGCGGGTGCACTCCGAGTGCCTCACCGGCGACGTGTTCGGCTCGGTGCGCTGCGACTGCGGTCCGCAGCTCGACGCCGCCCTGGACCGGGTCGCCCGGGAGGGGCGGGGCGTGGTGCTCTACGTGCGCGGCCACGAGGGGCGCGGCATCGGGCTGCTGCACAAGCTCCAGGCGTACCAGCTCCAGGACCAGGGGCGGGACACGGTCGACGCCAACCTCGACCTGGGCCTGCCGGCCGACGCCCGCGACTACGGCACCGGCGCGCAGATCCTCTACGACATCGGGGTGCGCTCGATGCGGCTGCTCACCAACAACCCGGCCAAGCGCGCCGGCCTGGAGGGCTACGGGCTGACCGTCGTCGGCCGCGAGGGGCTGCCGGTGCGCCCGCACCCGGAGAACGTGCGCTACCTGCGCACCAAGCGGGACCGCATGGGGCACCTGCTGGACGAGCTGGACGAGGTGACCGAGGCCCCGATGGGCCGCCCGGTCCTCGGCGACGAGATCGGAGCGTAGGCATGGCGGGTTTCGGTGAGCCGGGCGTGACGGCGGTGGACGCCGCCGGGATGACCGTCGGCGTGGTCGCCGCCCGGTGGCACGGCGAGCTGACCGACCACATGCTCGACCGGGCGGTCGCCGCCGCCGAGGCGTGCGGGGCCCGGGCGGTCACCGCCCGGGTGGCCGGCTCGGTCGAGCTGCCCGTGGTGGCCCAGGCCCTCGCGCGGCGCTGCGACGTGGTGGTCGCGCTCGGCGTCGTGGTCCGGGGCGCCACCGCCCACTTCGACTACGTCTGCCGCTCCGTCACCGACGGGCTGACCCGGGTGGCGCTGGACGAGGGCAAGCCCGTCGCGCACGGCGTCCTCACCGTCGACACCCTCGCGCAGGCCCGGGACCGCGCCGGGCTGCCCGGCTCGGCGGAGGACAAGGGCTGGGCGGCCACCGTCGCCGCCCTCGACGCCGCCCTGGCCATCCGCGCCCTCGCCAGCAACGGCCACCGGGTCGGCTTCGGCGGCTGACCCGGTGCCCGGGAAGGGGACGCATCCCGTCACGCGAGGTTCCCGGTCGGTGAGCGGGGACTGACCCGGCGCGCCGGGTCAGTGGGGGCGGCTGGAAGAATCGCGGCGTGAAGA
Organism: Micromonospora sp. CPCC 205546; assembly: GCF_036902715.1. Taxonomy (NCBI): domain Bacteria; kingdom Bacillati; phylum Actinomycetota; class Actinomycetes; order Micromonosporales; family Micromonosporaceae; genus Micromonospora; species Micromonospora sp. CPCC 205546. The sequence goes on along the minus strand of NZ_JBAKHL010000022.1, from coordinate 39,328 downwards.
CGTTCGAGGAGTTGTTCGCCGAGCTGCAGGCCAAGGCCGCCGCGGGCACCCCCGGCTCGGGCACGGTCGCCGCGCTCGAGAAGGGCGTGCACTTCATCGGCAAGAAGGTCGTCGAGGAGGCGGCCGAGTCGTGGATGGCCGCCGAGCACGAGGGGCCGGAACGCACCGCCGAGGAGATCTCCCAGCTGCTCTACCAGGTCCAGGTGCTGATGCTGGCCAGCGGCCTCGACCTGAAGGACGTCTACCGACATCTGTGAGTGCGCCCCGTCGTTGATCAGTTTCGATCGAAGGAGCACTCCGTCATGCTGCGTGTCGCCATCCCGAACAAGGGCACCCTGGCCGAGCCGGCCGCCCAGATGCTGCGCGAGGCGGGCTACCGCCAGCGCACCGACCCGAAGGACCTCGTCTGCCGGGACGAGGCCAACGACGTCGAGTTCTTCTACCTGCGTCCGAAGGACATCGCCACCTACGTCGGCTCCGGCGACCTGGACCTGGGCATCACCGGCCGGGACCTGCTGATCGACTCCGGCGCCCCGGCCGAGGAGATCGTCGACCTCGCCTTCGGCCGCGCCACGTTCCGCTTCGCCGCCCGCCCCGACGACATCGCCTCGGCGCGGGAGCTGGGCGGGCACCGGATCGCCACCGCGTACCCGGGGCTCGTCGAGCGGCACCTCGCGGAGCTGGGGGTCAAGGCCGAGGTGATCCGCCTCGACGGCGCGGTGGAGAACGCCGTCCGGCTCGGCGTCGCCGACGTGGTCGCCGACGTGGTGGAGACGGGCGCCACGCTGCGCCAGGCCGGCCTGGTGGTCTTCGGCGAGCCGCTGCTGCGCTCGTCAGCGGTGCTGGTGCGCCGCGCCGCCGCCGAGACCCACCCCCAGGCCGCGCAACTGTTGCGCCGGCTGCACGGGGTGCTGGTCGCCCGCCGCTACGTGATGCTCGCCTACGACGTGCCGGCCGGCCTGCTCGACCGCGCCAGCTCGCTGACCCCGGGCATCGAGTCGCCGACCGTCTCCCCGCTGCACCGCGAGGGCTGGGTGGCAGTGCAGGCGATGGTGCTGCGCGACGACGTGCACCGGATCATGGACGAGCTGTACGAGCTCGGCGCCCGCGCGATCCTGGTCACCAACATCCACGCCTGCCGGCTGTGAGCCGCCCGCCCACGGCGGCGGGCGCCCCGGTGCCGGCTGCGGTGCCGCGCGTCCTGCCGCCGTGGGCGGCGCTGGTCCTGGTCGCCCTCGCCGGCGTCGCCTCGGCGGCCCAGGGGGCGGTCAACGCCGAGCTGGGCGAGCGGGCCGGCAACGCGACCCTGGGCGCGGTGGTCAACAACCTCGGTGGGGCGCTGCTGGTCGGCCTCGGGGTCCTGGCGCTGCCGTCGGTGCGCACCGGCCTGGTCGCCCTGCGCCGGGCCCGCCTGCCCTGGTGGGCGTACCTCGGCGGGCTCGGCGGGGCGGGCATCGTGCTGGCCGGCGCGTACATCGTGCCGGTGCTCGGGGTGGCGATCTTCACCATCGCCCAGGTCGCCGGGGGCAGCGTCGGCGGGCTGGCCGTCGACCGGGCCGGGCTGGCGCCGGTGGGACGGCTGGCGCTCACCCGGCCACGGGTGGCCGGGGCGCTGCTCGGCGTGGCGGCCGTCACGCTGGCCCAGCTCGGCCAGCCCGTCGGCGACCTCGCCCTCGGCTTGGTCCTGCTCGCCGTGGCCGGCGGGCTGGGCGTCGCGCTCCAGTCGGCGCTGAACGCGCGGGTCTCGGCCGCCAGCTCGGCCGCCGCCGGGCTGGTGGTCAACTTCGCCACGGCCACGCCCGTCGTGCTGCTGGTCGCGGCGCTGGCCGGAGCCCTGACCGGGCCGGGTCCCACCTGGCCGGGCGACTGGTACCTCTACACCGGCGGCCTGCTCGGCGTCGTCATCGTGGCCGCCCTGCTGGTCGGCGTCCCGGCGGTCGGTGTGCTGCGCACCGGCCTCGCGCTGGTCGCCGGTCAGCTGGGCGGCGCGCTGCTGCTGGACGCGCTGCTGCCCGGCGGCCCCGGCCTGCGGTTGCCGGTGCTCGCCGGGGCGCTGCTCACCCTGGCGGCCGCCCTGGTCGCCGGCCTCGGCCGCCGGAGTCCCGGGGGAAGCGACCCGGCTGCGGAACGTGTGGCGGCACGGGAGCGGCCGACCGCGGGTGGCAGACTGGTGGGGTGAGCGAAACCGAGTCCGTCCACCTCCGCCCGCACCGCATCCGGCTGGTCTGCTGGGCCTGCGCGGCCGTGCTGTTCGTGGTGTTCGCCCTGGTGGCCACCTCGCTGACCGGCGCGACCGGCAACGGCTACGGCAGCTTCCAGCGGGGCGACCAGATCGCGATGGTCGGGCTCGGCGTCCTCGGCGCGCTCGCCTTCCTGATCTTCACCCGGCCCCGGGTCGACGCGAACGCGTCGGGGGTGCGCGTACGCAACGTCGTCGGCTCGTACGAGCTGCCGTGGGAGGTCGTCCGGGGGGTCCGCTTCGACCGGGGCGCGCCCTGGGCCAGCCTGGAGCTGCACGACGACGACCTGCTGCCGATGGTCGCCCTGCAGGCCGCCGACAAGGAGCGGGCCGTCGAGGGGGTCCGTGCCCTGCGCCGGCTGCACCAGGCGCACCAGGCCCGACTCGCCGAGGGCGCCACCGGGCGTTGAATGGCTCGCCCGGCTGGGTGCACACCCGGGCGAGGGTGTAGTGTTACCAAGTCGACCAGGCTGTCTTCGCGTGTGCGCGGTCGCGCCCACGCACGCAGCCTTGAAAGAGGAGCGCCTGCTCCCACCCGAGTCACCACCACGGTGGCCGGGTCCGGTCACCGGTTCCGGGCACGTCCCGGCACCGGATGCGCGATCATGTGATCGTGCCGACCGGTCGAGCGGGCCCTGGCATGCGCCGGGGCCTTCTGCTTTCCGGGTCGGTTCCCACCCGGGAGCCGCGAGGGTCGGCCACGTAGAGATTCCGACTCGAGGAGGCCCCATCAGCGTCGAACCACGCGTGAACGAGCAGATCCGGGCACGTGAGGTCCGACTGGTCGGCCCCGAGGGCGAGCAGGTGGGCATCGTCCCGCTGGAGCGCGCCCTTCAGCTGGCCGCGGACGTCGACCTGGACCTGGTCGAGGTTGCGCCGATGGCGCGCCCGCCGGTGTGCAAGCTCATGGACTTCGGCAAGTTCAAGTACGAGAGCGCACTCAAGGCGCGCGAAGCGCGGCGTAACCAGCAGCAGACCGTCATCAAGGAGATGAAGCTCCGGCCGAAGATCGACCCGCACGACTACGAGACCAAGAAGGGTCACGTGGTGCGGTTCCTGAAGGCCGGCGACAAGGTCAAGGTGACGATCATGTTCCGCGGTCGCGAGCAGAGCCGCCCGGAGCTGGGTTACCGGCTCCTGCGCCGGCTCGAGTCGGAGATCTCGGAGCTGGGGTACGTCGAGGCCGCTCCCAAGCAGGACGGTCGAAACATGATCATGGTGCTCGCGCCGCACCGCGCCACCAAGGCCGCCGCGGTCGCCGCCACGGCCACCCGGGGCGGGCCGAGGGAGCGGGACGCCGAGGGCGCCCCGGCCGACGAGCCCGCAGCGGCCGGTGACACCGGCACAGTCGCCGACAACAGCGGCGAGTAACAGGGGAGAGACGTTCCACATGCCGAAGATGAAGAGCCACACGGGGATGGGCAAGCGGGTCAAGGTGACCGGCAAGGGCAAGATCGTTGCCCAGCAGGCCGGTCTCCGGCACAACCTGGAGAAGAAGCCCTCCACCCAGACCCGTCGGCTGACCGGCACCGTGGTGCTGGCCAAGGCCGACGTCAAGCGCATCAAGAAGCTGCTCGGCCGCTGACGCGCGCCACCTTACGTAACTAGGAGTTGAGATGGCACGCGTCAAGCGGGCTGTGAACGCCCAGAAGAAGCGCCGTACCCTGCTGGAGACCGCGAGCGGCTACCGCGGTCAGCGCTCCCGCCTCTACCGCAAGGCCAAGGAGCAGGTGCTGCACTCGATGCAGTACGCCTACCGGGACCGCCGCGACCGCAAGGGCGACTTCCGGCAGCTGTGGATCCAGCGGATCAACGCGGGCGCCCGTGCCAACGGGATGACCTACAACCGCCTGATCCAGGGCCTGCGCCTGGCCGGCATCGAGGTCGACCGCAAGATCCTGGCCGACATGGCCGTCAACGACGCCGCCGCCTTCGCGGCGATCGTCGAGCTGGCCCGGACCGCGGTCACGGCCGAGGGCACCGGCGGCGCGGCGGCCCAGGCCGCCTGATCCCCGCGCACCAACAGATCGAGGCGTCTCCCATGCAGTCACCATCGCGCGGGAGACGCCTCGACGCTGTCTCCGGCCCCTTCACCCCGCGTACCCCCCGGATAGTCGCCGCCCGCCGGTTGCAGCGCCGCCGCGACCGCGAGGCCGCCGGCCGGTTCCTGGCCGAGGGGCCGCAGGCGGTCCGCGAGGCCCTGGCCCGCCCGGAGGTGGTCACCGAGCTCTTCGGTACGCCCGCCGCCCTGGACCGGCACGCCGAACTGGCCGCCGCCGCGGCCCGCGCCGACGTGCCCGTCTCCGAGGCGACCGACGAGGCGCTCGCCGCGCTCGCCGAGACCGTCGCCCCGCAGGGCCTCGTGGCCGTCTGCCGCCACCTCGACGTGCCCCTGGAGCGGGCCCTGGCCGGCGGGCCCCGCCTGGTGGCCGTGCTCGCCGAGATCCGCGACCCGGGCAACGCCGGCACCGTGCTGCGCACCGCCGACGCCGCGGGCGCGGGCGCGGTGGTCTTCGCCGGCGAGGCCGTCGACCCGTACAACGGCAAGTGCGTGCGGGCGTCCGCCGGCAGCCTCTTCCACGTCGACGTGGTCCGCGCGCCCGACCCGGCGGACGTCGTCGCGGCGCTGCGCGCCGCCGGGCTCACCGTCCTCGCCACCACCGGGCACGGCGAGGACGACCTCGACGACCTCGCCGACGACGGGCGGCTCGCCGCCCCCACCGCCTGGCTCTTCGGCTCGGAGGCGCACGGCCTGCCCGAAGCGCTCACCGCCGCCGCCGACGCCCGGGTCCGGGTGCCCCTGCACGGGCGCGCCGAGAGCCTGAACCTGGCTGCGGCCGCCGCCGTCTGCCTGTACGCTTCGGCGAGAGCACAGCGGCGGCCGTGACCCGGCCGCCCTCACGCACGGACCACAGGGGAGAGCCCGCGTCCATGAACGCGCCACGGCGTTCGTTTAGCCAGCCCGCCGGTGTCGGCGGGCGGCGGGCCTGACCTGCTTTCCGCGCAACTCCCACCGGCGGGCTGCGGCACAGCCGCGCGTCCGTAGACTCGCTTCGCCGCCCGTGAGGGCTGGCGCCGCCGTGAGGGAGTGCCCGTACGCCATGAGCTACCGCAACGATCCGTACGACCCGAAGCAGGTCGCTCTGCTCGACCCGGCCGCCCTGGCCGAGGCCGTCGTCGCCGCCGAGAAGGCGTTCGCCGAGGCCGCCGACCCGGACGCGCTGAGCGCGCTGCGCCCGGCGCACCTTGGCGACCGGTCCCCGATCTCGCTGGCCCGCCGCGAGATCGGCGCGCTGCCGCCGGCCGCGAAGTCCGACGCCGGCAAGCGGGTCAACGAGGCCCGCCGCGGCGTCGAGGCCGCGTACGCCGCCCGTCAGGAGGTCCTGGAGCGGGAGCAGGCGCAACGGGTGCTGGTGGAGGAGCGCGTCGACGTGACGCTGCCCCACGACCGGCGGCCCCGGGGCGCCCGGCACCCGATCAGCACCCTGATGGAGCAGATCTGCGACCTGTTCGTGGGCATGGGCTACGAGGTGGCCGAGGGGCCCGAGGTCGAGTTGGAGTGGACCAACTTCGACGCCCTCAACATCCCCGTCGACCACCCGGCGCGCGGCCTGATGGACACCTTCCACGTCGCGTCGCCGGAGGGCGGCGAGGGCTCCGGTCTGGTGCTGCGTACCCACACCTCGCCGGTGCAGGCGCGCACCATGCTGACCCGCAAGCCGCCGATCTACGTGATCGTGCCGGGCCGGGTCTACCGCACCGACGAGCTGGACGCCACCCACGCGCCGGTCTTCCACCAGGTGGAGGGACTCGTGGTGGACCGGGGCATCACCATGGCGCACCTGCGCGGCACCCTGGACCACTTCGCCCGCGCCATGTTCGGCGAGGGCGCGAGGACCCGCTTCCGTCCGCACTACTTCCCGTTCACCGAGCCGTCCGCCGAGTTCGACGTCTGGTTCCCGGAGCACCGCGACGGCCCGCGCTGGGTCGAGTGGGGCGGCTGCGGCATGGTCAACCCGCGGGTGCTGCGCGCCTGCGGCATCGACCCCGAGGTCTACTCCGGATTCGCGTTCGGGATGGGCATCGACCGGACGGTGATGTTCCGGCACGGGGTCGGCGACATGCGGGACATGGTCGAGGGCGACGTGCGGTTCACCCGCGCGTTCGGGGTCGGGGCGTAGGCGATGCGGGTACGAGTCACGGAGACGGTGGTCTGAGTCATGCGATTTTCTGTCAGTTGGCTGCGGGAGTACGTCGACCTCCCCGCCGACCTGCCCACGGCCGACCTGGAGCAGGCCCTGATCGACCTCGGCATCGAGGTCGACTCGGTGGTGGACCTGCGGGAGACCGTCGCCGGTGCGCTGGTCGTCGGTGAGGTCCTCGAGATCGAGGAGCTGACCGGCTTCAAGAAGCCGATCCGGTTCTGCCGCGTCGACGTCGGCGACGCCAACGGCACCGGCGAGCCGCAGGAGATCGTCTGCGGGGCGCGCAACTTCGCCCCCGGCGACCGGGTCGTGGTGATCCTGCCCGGGGGCGTGCTGCCCGGCGGCTTCGCCATCGGCGCGCGCAAGACGTACGGACGCAACTCCAACGGCATGATCTGCTCGGCCAGGGAGTTGGGCCTGGGCGACGACCACGACGGCATCATCGTGCTGCCCGGGGACGTCCCGGCCAAGCCGGGCGACGACGCGCGTCCCGTCGTCGGGCTCGACGACGTCGTGGTCGAGGTGGAGATCACCCCCGACCGGGGGTACGCGATGAGCATGCGCGGCCTGGCCCGGGAGCTGTCGCACGCCCTCGGTGTGTCGTTCCGCGACCCGGGCCTGGCGCCCGCGCCCGGCGGCACCGACACACCGGCGTACCCGGTCGAGGTGCGCGACACCGTCGGCTGCGACCGGTTCGCGGCCCGGCTCGTCCGCGGCGTCGACCCGACGGCTCCGACCCCGGACTGGATGCGGCGGCGGCTCACCGTCTGCGGTGTCCGCAGCATCTCGCTGCCGGTCGACATCACGAACTACGTGATGCTCGAGCTGGGCCAGCCGATGCACGCCTTCGACGTCGACCGGATCGCCGGGCCGCTCGTGGTCCGCCGCGCCGAGGCGGGGGAGAAGCTGACCACGCTCGACGGGGTCACCCGCACCCTCGCGCCCGAGGACATGGTGATCTGCGACGACTCCGGCCCGATCTCGCTGGCCGCCGTGATGGGTGGCGAGACCAGCGAGGTCGTCGCCGGGACCACGAACGTGCTCTTCGAGGCCGCCCACTGGGACCCGGCGATGGTCGGACGCACCGCCCGCCGGCACCGGCTGTTCAGCGAGGCGGCGAAGCGGTGGGAGCGGGGCGTCGACCCGGCCCTGCCGCTGGTGGCCATCGCACGGGCGGTCCGGCTGCTCACCGAGCACGCCGGTGGCGCGGCCGGTGACGAGATCGTCGACATCGACCACGTCCGGCCGCGTACCCCGGTGGTCCTGCCGGTCGACCTGCCGGGCCGGCGGGTCGGCGTGCACTACCCGCCGGCGCGGGTGGCCGCCCTGCTGGAGCAGGTCGGCTGCACGGTCGCCCGCGGCGCCGACCGGCTGGTCGAGGATCCGGGCGAGGCCGGCGTGGCCGTCGGCGCCGACGACGACACGCTCAGCGTCACGCCGCCGACCTGGCGGCCCGACCTGACCGACCCGGCCGACCTGGTCGAGGAGGTGGCCCGCCTCGACGGGTACGACCGACTGCCGTCCGTGCTGCCGACCGCGCCGCCCGGGCGCGGCCTGACCTGGCAGCAGCGCCGCCGCCGGGCCGTGGCCCGGTCGCTCGCCGAGCGGGGGTACGTGGAGGTGCTGGCGCACCCGTTCGTCGCCCCCGGGCTCGCCGACCAGCTCGCCCTGCCCGGCGACGACCCGCGTCGGCGGGCGGTGCGACTGGCCAACCCGCTGTCGGAGGAGGAGCCGCTGCTGCGCACCACGCTGCTCGGCCCGCTGCTCGGCATGGTGAAGCGCAACCTCGGCCGGGGCCAGCGCGACCTCGCCCTCTACGAGATCGGCGCGGTGTTCCACCCGCGCCCCGACACCGGCCGCCCGCCGGTGATGGGCGTGGACCGGCGACCCACCGACGAGGAGTTCGCCGCCGCCGACGCGGTGGTGCCCGACCAGCCCCGGCACGTCGCCGTCGTCCTGACCGGCGACGTCGAGCCGGCCGGCTGGTGGGGCGCCGGCCGCCCGGCCGGCTGGGCGGACGCCGTGCAGGCCGGCCGGGACGTGCTGGCCGCCGCCGAGATCCCCGCCGAGCGGATCGAGGTCCGGGCCGCCGAGTACGCCCCCTGGCACCCCGGCCGCTGTGCCGCGCTGCTGGTCGACGGCACGGTGGTCGGTCACGCCGGCGAGCTGCACCCGACGGTCGTGGCGGCCCTGGAGCTGCCCCGGCGCACCAGCGCCATGGAACTCGACCTGGACGCGCTGCCGGCCGCCGCGGTGGCGCCCGCGCCGGTCGTGTCGGGCTTCCCGCCGGCGCTGATCGACGTGGCGCTGGTCGTCGACTCCTCGGTGCCGGCGGAGCAGGTGCGGCAGGCCCTCGTCGAGGGTGCCGGCGGCTTGCTGGAGGGGGTGCGCCTGTTCGACGTGTACGCCTCGGAGCAGCTCGGAGCGGGCCGCAGGTCCCTGGCGTACAAGCTCACCTTCCGGGCCCCGGACCGGACGCTGACCGTGGAGGAGGCCGTGGCCGCCCGGGACGCGGCGGTCGCCCGCGCCGCGCAACGCTTCGGCGCCACCCTGCGCGGCGCCTGAGGCGGCGGCGGTGCTCGGATGGCTGGTGGTGGCCGGCGTGCTCGCGTCGGCCACCGCCGGCCTGCTCTGGGCCCGACGGCGCCTGCTGCTGGTCTCCGTCGTGGGCCGCAGCATGGAGCCGACGCTGCGCCCGGGTGACCGGGTGCTGGCCCGGCGGGTGCCGCTGGCCCGCGTGCGTCCCGGCGACGTGGTCGTGGTGGCGGCCCCGGCGGCGATGACCGCCCGTCACCCCGCCCGACCCGGCGAGGCCGGCCCGGGTCTGCTGATCAAGCGGGCGTACGCGGTGCCCGGCGAGCCGGTGCCCGTCGACCGGGTGCCCCTGCTGCGCCAGCGACCGGAGCGGCTCGTGCCGCCGGGGCAGCTGGTGGTGCTCGGCGACAACCCGCCGTTCAGCTACGACTCCCGCGAGTGCGGCTACATCCCCGAGTCGGACCTGCTCGGGGTGGTCGTCCGGCCGAGGCTGCCCTCCGGGTGACCGGCCACGCCACCCGCGGGTGGCGTGCCGCACGGCACGGGGCCGCGCGGCACGCCGGTGCCGGAACTCAGCACAGACTGGTCATCGTGCCCGCTCCCGCGCTGCAGTAGTACCCGCACGAGCCGCACGTCGTCTTGCAGGTAGGGGTGTAGCTGCACCGCTTCAGATGGCACGTGCCACACGCCGCGCACCACGGGTCCGGCGGACAGCCGGCGGCGGCCGTCACCTTCGGGACGAACACGCCGAGCATCCGCTCGCCGAGGCGCTCCAGTCGACGCATCATCCGATCACCTCCTCTCACCAGGATCGACAGATGCGGGCACGCTACGGCCGCCCGGTACACCGGACCTACAGCCGACGCCACCGCCGGCGCGCCACGGTGTATCCGCGATGTATCCGCCGCTCCTAGCGTGGGCCCCCCGGTGACGAGGAGGTGCCGACGGATGCGAGCGGTGGAGCTGGGTGCGCGGATCCTGCTGGCCCTGGTGTTCCTCGCCGCGGTGCTCGGCAAGCTGCGCACGCGGGCCGGTTTCGAGGGGTTCGTGGCGTCGGTCGGGCAGTTCGGCGTGCCGCCCGGGTGGGTCGGCCCGGTCGCCCGGAGCGCGGTCGCCGCCGAGGCGGCCGTGGTCGTGCTCCTCGCCGTGCCATCCACCGTCCCCGCCGGGCTGCTGCTCGCCGCCGGGCTGCTCGGCGTGCTCACCGTCGCGATCGCCGCCGCCCTGCGCCGCGGCGCCCGCCCGGCCTGCCGGTGCTTCGGCGCCGCCGACGCCCCCATCGGGCCGCGGCACGTGGCGCGCAACCTGACCCTCGCCGCGGTGGCGCTGCTCGGCCTGCTCGGCGGGGCCGTCGCCGGTGCGTCGCCGTCGCCGTCGCCGGCCACCGTGCTGCTCGCCGCCGGGTTGGCCGTCCCGCTGGCCGCCGTGGTGGTGCGCCTCGACGACCTGGTCGCCCTCTTCGCCCCGCATCCGTCGTCCCGGCCGACCCGCCCGGCCGGCCGCTCCTGACCCCTCCCGGCAATCCGAAGGAGTTCCCATGGCGCTGTTGACCGTCGCCGTCGTGCTCGTCGCCGTGCTCGGCCTGCTCAACCTGGTGCTGCTGCTCGGCGTGGTCCGTCGGCTGCGCGAGCACACCGAGCTGCTCAACGACCAGCAGTCCCAGCCGCCGGCGGTGATGCTGGAGGCGGGATCCGCTCCCGGCGACTTCGTCTCCACCACCGTCGACGGGCAGGTGCGCACCCGCGCCGACCTGCCCCCGATGACGCTGGTGGCGTTCCTGACGCCGAGCTGCGAGCACTGCGCCGAGCAGGTCCCGCTGCTGATCGACCGGGCGCGCACCATGCCCGGCGGGGCGGAGCACGTCTGGGTGGTGGTGGTCGGCAAGGGCGGGGAGACCGAGGCGTACGCGGCGCAGTTCGCCGGACTGGCGACGGTCTTCGTCGAGCCCGGCAGCGGCGCGTTGCCGCTCGCGTTCGGCATCAAGGGGTACCCGGCCTTCGGCCTGCTCGACGAGCACGGGCTCGTGGTGTCGTCCGCCTTCGGCATCGCCCGGTTGGACCTGCCGGTGGCGCCGTGACCGGGCCCCGGCTGGCGCCCCGTCGGGCCGTCCGGCACGCCCGGGCGGCGCTGGGGCTCACCTGGCGGGCCGCCCCCGGGGGCACCGCCGTCGACCTGCTGCTGGCGATCCTCGCCGGGGTGACGCCGGTGCTCGTCGCCGCGCTGACCAAGCTCGTCCTGGACCGGCTGTCGGGCGGGCGGGCCGCGGACGCGTCGCTGGCCCTGCTCGGCGTCGGGCTCGCGGTCGCCGCCGCGGCGGGCGTCGTCCTGCCACACCTGCGCGCGTACGTGGAGAAGGAGCGCATCCGCTCGGTGTCCCGGCTGGTGCGTCGGAGGCTGCACGCCGCCGTGCTGCGCCTGGTCGGCCTGGTCCGGCTGGAGGACCCGGAGTTCCAGGACCGGCTGCAGGCAGCCCAGCAGACCGGCCACCTGGGGCCGACCCAGCTCACCGGGAACGCGCTCGGCGCGGTGCAGAGCCTGCTCGCCGTCACGGGCTTCCTCGGCGTCCTGCTGGCCCTCAGCCCGGTGGTCGGCCTGCTGGTGCTGGTGGCGGCGTTGCCCACGCTCTGGATGCAGCTGCGCCTCAACCGGGCCCGCGTGGCGATGGTGCTGCACCTGGAGCACTTCCAACGCCGCGACCTGTTCTTCGCCCAGCTGCTGGTGGGCGTGCCGGCCGCCAAGGAGGTCCGGCTCTTCGGCCTCGGCCGCTTCTTCGGCGACCGCATGCTCGGCGAGTTGCACGGCATGCACCGGGTGGAGCAGCGGCTGGACCGCCGGGAGCTGCGGGCCCAGGGCCTGCTCGGACTGCTCGGCGCGGCGGTGGCGGGAGCGGGCGTGGTCTACACCGTCGCGGCCGCCGCCGGCGGGCGGCTCACCGTCGGCGACGTGGTGCTCTACCTGGCGGCCGTGCCTGGGGTGCAGGGTGCGCTGGGCGGGCTGGTCGGTCAGCTCGGCGCGATCCACCAGGCGTTGCTCCTGTTCGACCACTACGACCAGGTCGTCCGGGCCGACCCCGACCTGCCGGTACGGGCCGACGCCCGGCCGGTGCCGCCGCTGCGCGACGGCATCGAGCTGCGCGACGTCTGGTTCCGGTACTCGCCGCGGCATCCGTGGGTGCTGCGCGGGGTGGACCTGTTCCTGCCGGCCGGGTCGACGACCGCGCTGGTCGGGTTGAACGGCGCCGGCAAGAGCACGCTGGTCAAGCTGCTGTGCCGGTTCTACGACCCGGAGCGCGGCACCATCCGGTGGGACGGGGTGGACCTGCGCGAGTTCGACCCGGCGGCGCTGCGGGAGCGGCTGGGCGCGGTCTTCCAGGACTTCATGCCGTACGACCTCTCCGCCACCGAGAACATCGCCGTGGGCGACCTGCGCGCCCGCGACGACCCGGAGCGGCTGCGCGCCGCCGCGCGGCAGGCCGGCATCGACGAGGCGCTGGCCGCGCTGCCCCGGGGCTACGACACTTTGCTCACCCGGATCTTCTTCGACGGCCCGGACCGGGACGACCCGCAGGCCGGGGTCGTCCTATCGGGCGGCCAGTGGCAGCGGGTGGCGCTGGCCCGCGGCTTCCTGCGCGCCGACCGCGACCTGCTGATCCTCGACGAGCCCAGCTCCGGCCTGGACGCCGAGGCCGAGCATGACCTGCACACCCGGCTGCGCGGGTTGCGCCGGGGGCGCACCAGCCTGCTCATCTCGCACCGGCTCAACGCCGTCCGGGACGCGGACGCCATCGTGGTGCTGGCCGACGGCGGGATCGCCGAGCGGGGCCGGCACGACGAGTTGCTGGCCACCGGCGGCGGCTACGCCCGGCTCTTCAGCCTGCAGGCCCGTGGCTACCGGGAGGAGGCGCCCTCGTCGGCCTGATCCGGCGGGTGCCCGGCGGCGGCCAGCTCGGTGGCGTAGAGCCGGACGAGTTCGCCCACGCGGTAGCGGCCCGGACCGGCCGGCTCGGCGAGCTGCGCCGCCACCAACCGGTCCAGCGCCCGCACGGCGTCCTCCGGCGGCAGGCCGGTCAGCGCGGCGACCGTCTCGGCGGTGAGCGGCCCCGCCCGGGCTGCGCCCAGCCGGCGGAACACCGGTGCGGCGGAGCCGAGCCGGCGGTAGCTCGCGGTCAGCCGGGGCCGCAACCCGGTCTCCGCGAGCCGGTGCCGCTCGTCGCGCAGCAACCGGGCCAGCCGCGCCATCGACCAGTGCGGCCCCTCGGCCAGCCGGCGGGTCGCGGTGCGCAGCGCCAACGGCAGCCCCTCGCAGAGCGCGACGACCGCCCGGGCCGCCTCCGGCTCCTCGTCCACGCGGTGGTCCCCGGCGACGGCCCGCAACAGGGCCAGCGCGTCGCCGGCCGGCAGCGGATCCAGCCGCAGCGGCCGGACGTCCCCGGCGGGCATCGGGCTGCGGCCGGTGACCAGCAGCGCGCAGCCGCCGCGCGCCGGCAGCAGGCCGTCGACCTGCGCGGGATCGGTGGCGTTGTCGAGCACCAGCAGCACCCGCCGGCCGAACAGCAGCGAGCGGACGCGGGCCCTCGTCTCGGCCAGACCGGTCGGCTCCGACCCGTCCGCGCCGTGGAACGACCGGAGCACCCGGGCCGCCACCTGGACCGGGGCCAGCGTCGTGCCGGCCACGGATCCACCCAGGTCGAGGTGGAGCTGGCCGTCGGGGAAGGACTCCAGCACCGCGACGGCGGCGCGCAGCCCGAGGGCCGACTTGCCGACACCGGCTGCGCCGTGCACGGTCACGGTGACCGGGTGCTCCCGGGCGGCCGTCAGGGCCGTGCGCAGCCGGGTCAGCTCGGGGTGCCGGCCGACGAAGGGCGCGGCGGCGCAGGGGAGTTCGTGCGGCACCAGCGCGGGCCGGCCCCCGGCGACACGCTGGTCGTCGCGTACGGCCGGTCGGGGCGCGAACGACGGCGGGCGGTGCTCGCGTCGCCGGACCGCGCGGTACAACGCGGTCAGCTCCGGGCCCGGGGCGATCCCCAGCTCCCCGGCGAGGGCCCGGCACGCGGCCCGGTACGTCTGCAGCGCGGCGGCCTGGTCGCCGGCTCGGCACTGGGCCGTCATCAGCAGCGCCCAGGCGGGCTCCCGCAGCGGGTTCTCCGTCAGGTGCGCCCGCAGCAGGGCCAACAACTCGGGACTGCCCCGGTCGTCGAGGTCGAGCCGGCAGGCGGCGTACGCCTCCCGGGCGCCGGAGCGGCGCTCGCGCAGCCGGTCGAACGCCGCGGCGGTGGCCGGCCCGTACGCCGATGGCGGGTCCGCCGTCGACCAGAGCGCCAGCGCCCGCTCCAACAGCGGCGCCGCAACGTCCGGTTCGCCGGCGGCGCGGGCGGCGTGCCCCTCGGCGGCCAGCCGCTCGAACTCGGCCGCGTCCAGTTCGCCGGGGCCGACCCGGAGCCGGTAGCCGCCGTGCTGGGCGTGCAGTCGGGGCGGCTCGTCCGGCGCGGCGAGCAGGTGGCGCAGCTGGCTGGCGTGGCTGCGCAGGTTCGCCACCGCCGACGCGGGGGCGGGCCCGCTCCAGAGCTCCTCGCGCAGCCGCTCCACCGGCACCGTGACGCCGGCGTGCAGCAGGAGGGTGACCAGCATGGCCGTGGGCCGCCCGCGGGGCAGGCGCAGCGGCCCACCGTCGCGGCAGACCCGCACCGGGCCGAGGATCCGGAACGTCAGCGCCAAGGCGACCTCCGCCGTGTGTCCCCGCGGCCGTCTCCCGGCCCCCACACCATCGCCCGGCCAATTATGCCAGTCGATACGTTCCCCGGGGGGTGGCGTCACCGGGCGTGACGATCGGCCGGAAGGCCGGCGCTGCGGCGTGTGGGGCCACCCACCCGTCACGTGCGGGCGGTGACCCGCCTGGTTCCCGGACACGGCCGGCCCACGCCCGCCGGTGTCGCAGTGTCTCGGCGCGGGACTCCGCCGTGATCGCGGCCAGCTCCTTCATTGCCATGCATTCCGCTGCATGAACTTGCAGTACGGGACCCGCGCTTGCTAGCCTCTTTGCATAGTCATGCGGAGGTAGGGATGAGTATCCGAGTCGCGGTCGCCGGGGCGAGCGGCTACGCGGGGGGCGAGCTGATCCGCCTGGTGGCCGGGCACCCGGAGTTCGACCTGGTCGCCGCCACCGCGCACAGCCAGGCGGGGCACCGCCTCGACGTCGTACACCCGCAGCTCGTCGGCCTGGACCTCGTCCTCGGCGAGACCGACGCGGCGACGCTGGCCGACGCGGACCTGGTCTTCCTGGCCCTGCCGCACGGCCAGTCGGCGGACCTGGCGGCCCAGCTCCCGCCCGAGGTGCGCGTCGTCGACCTGGGCGCCGACCACCGCCTCGCCGACCCGTACGCCTGGGCCAACTACTACGGCGGCACGCACGCCGGGCCGTGGACCTACGGCCTGCCGGAGCTGCCCGGCCAGCGGGAGCTGATCGCCGCAGCCACCCGGGTCGCCAGCACCGGCTGCTACGCCGCCGCGATCATCCTGGCCCTCGCCCCGCTGGTCGCCGCCGGCGCCGCCTCCCCGGCCGACGTGGTGGTCGTCGCCGCGTCCGGCACCTCCGGCGCCGGCAAGGCCGCCAAGCCGCACCTGCTCGGCAGCGAGGTGATGGGCGACCTGACGCCCTACCGGGTGGGCACCCACCAGCACGTCCCGGAGATCAAGCAGGCCACCGGCGCGACCGGCCTGACGTTCACGCCGGTGCTCGCCCCGATGCCCCGGGGCATCCTCGCCACGGTGACCGCCGTGCCGGCCCGGGGCGTCGACCCGCGGGCGGTGCTCGCCGAGGCGTACGCCGACGCGCCCTTCGTGCACGTCCTGCCGGAGGGGGCCTGGCCGCACACCGCCGCCACCCTCGGCTCCAACTCCTGCCACCTGCAGGCCACCGTCGACGTCGACTCCCGCCGGATGATCGTGCTGAGCGCGCTGGACAACCTCGGCAAGGGCGCCGCCGGCCAGGCCGTGCAGAACGCCAACCTCATGTGTGGCCTGCCGGAGACGACGGGCCTGTCCAAGCTGGGAATCGCTCCGTGAGCGCGAGGAGTGCGCGCGCGGCGGGGCCCCGCGGTCGCGAACGAAGGAGCAGCGCGGTGAGCGCAAGAAGTGCGGCACGGCGGAGCCCCGCGGTCGCGAACGAAGGAGCAGCGCGGTGAGTGTCACGGCCCCACGGGGGTTCCGGGCGGCCGGGGTGGCCGCCGGGCTGAAGACCAGCGGCGCGAGCGACGTCGCGTTGGTCGTCAACGACGGCCCGGACGCCGGCGTGGCCGGGGTGTTCACGGCCAACCGGGTCAAGGCCGCGCCGGTGCTCTGGACCCAGCAGGTGGTGCGCGGCGGCGTCGCCCGCGCCGTCGTGCTCAACTCCGGCGGCGCCAACGCCTGCACGGGCCCGGCCGGCTTCCAGGACACCCACGCCACCGCCGAGCACACCGCCGCCGCGCTCACCTCGGCCAGCGCGCGACTGATGCTCGGCGCCGCCGACGTGGCGGTCTGCTCGACCGGGCTGATCGGCGAGCGGCTGCCCATGCAGAAGCTGCTCCCTGGCGTACGCGCGGCGATCCGCCGGCTGTCGCGCGACGGCGGCCCGGCCGCCGCCGAGGCCATCATGACCACGGACACCAGGCCCAAGACCACGGTGGCCCGCGGCAGCGGCTGGAGCGTCGGCGGCATGGCCAAGGGCGCCGGCATGCTCGCCCCGGCGATGGCCACCATGCTCTGCGTGCTGACCACCGACGCGGTGGCGGGGCCGGAGGACCTCGACACCGCGCTGCGGGAGGCGTGCCGGGTCACCTTCGACCGGATCGACTCCGACGGCTGCATGTCGACCAACGACACGGTGCTGCTGCTGGCCAGCGGCGCGAGCGGCATCGCGCCGACCCCCGCCGAGCTGGCGGCGGCGGTCACCGCCGCCGCCCACGACCTGGCCCAGCAGCTCATCGCCGACGCCGAGGGCGCCACCAAGCAGATCGCCATCGACGTCGTCGGCGCGGCGAGCGAGGACGACGCGGTCGAGGTAGGGCGGTCGGTGGCCCGCAACAACCTGGTCAAGACCGCGTTGTTCGGCAACGACCCGAACTGGGGTCGCATCCTCGCCGCCGTCGGCACCACCGCCGCCGCCTTCGAGCCCGACGGGGTCGACGTCGCCGTCAACGGTGTCTGGGTGTGCCGCGGTGGCGCCGCCGCCGAGGACCGCTCGAAGGTCGACCTGACCGGGCGGGACGTCACCATCCGGATCGACCTGCACGCCGGCGCCGCCGAGGCCACGATCTGGACCAACGACCTTTCCCACGCGTACGTGCACGAGAACTCGGCCTACTCGACATGAGCCTCTCCACCGACCTCGCCCGAGCCCAGGTCAAGGCGGCCACGCTGATCGAGGCGTTGCCCTGGCTGGCACGCTTCTCCGGCTCGACCGTCGTGGTCAAGTACGGCGGCAACGCCATGGTCGAGCCCGAGCTGCAGCGGGCCTTCGCCGCCGACATGGTCTTCCTGCGCTACGCCGGCCTCCGGCCGGTCGTGGTGCACGGCGGCGGCCCGCAGATCTCCGCCATGCTCGGCCGGCTGGGCATCGCCAGCGAGTTCCGCGGCGGCCTACGGGTCACCACCCCGGAGGCGATGGACGTGGTCCGGATGGTCCTCGTCGGCCAGGTGGGCCGGGAGCTCGTCGGCCTGATCAACGCCCACGGCCCGTTCGCGGTGGGGCTCTCCGGCGAGGACGCCGGCCTGTTCACCGCCGTGCGGCGGCCCGCGTACGTGGACGGGGAGCCGGTCGACGTCGGGCAGGTCGGCGACGTCGAGTCGGTCGACGTCTCGGCGGTCACCGACCTGATCGCGGCCGGCCGCATCCCGGTGATCTCCACCGTCGCGCCCGACGCCGACGGGGTGCTGCACAACCTGAACGCCGACACCGCCGCCGCCGCGCTCGCCGTCGCCCTCGACGCCCGCAAGCTGGTCGTCCTCACCGACGTGCCGGGTCTCTACGCCGACTGGCCCGACACCGACAGCCTGGTCAGCGAGATCACCGTGGACGAACTGGCGGCGTTGCTGCCGTCCCTGTCCAGCGGCATGGTGCCCAAGATGGAGGCGTGCCTGCGGGCCGTGCAACAGGGGGTGCCCGCCGCGCACGTCGTCGACGGCCGGGTCGCCCACTCCACGTTGCTGGAGGTCTTCACGTCGGAAGGATTCGGCACCATGGTCGTGAGCGCGAGGAGTGCGGGAGCGCAGCGACCAGGCCCCGCAGTCGGTAACGGAGAGGGCGGCGTGAGCGCGAGAAGTGCGGGAGCGCAGCGACCGGGCCCCGCAGTCGCGAACGAGGAAGGTTCTGTTCCGTCATGAGCATGCTCGTCGAGCGCTGGGCGCAGTCGATGATGGACAACTACGGCACGCCGCCGCTCGCCCTCGTCTCCGGCTCCGGCGCCGTGGTGGTCGACGACGCCGGCCGGGAGTACGTCGATTTCGTCGGCGGCATCGCGGTCAACGCCCTCGGGCACGCCCACCCGGCCGTGGTGGCCGCCGTGTCGAAGCAGGTCGCCACCCTCGGGCACGTCTCCAACCTCTACGTCGCCGAACCGCCGGTGGCCCTCGCCGAGCTGCTGCTGGCCCTGGCCGGGCGGCCCGGGCGGGTCTTCTTCGCCAACTCGGGGGCGGAGGCCAACGAGGCGGCGTTCAAGCTCTCCCGGCTCACCGGCCGCTCGCACGTGGTCGCCGCCCGGGGCGGCTTCCACGGCCGCACCATGGGCGCGCTCGCCCTCACCGGCCAACCGGCCAAGGTCGACCCGTTCCGCCCGCTGCCCGGCGAGGTGACCCACGTCGACTACGGCGACGTGGCGGCCCTGGAGGTGGCGGTCACCGACGCCACCGCCATGGTGATCCTGGAGCCGGTGCAGGGGGAGAACGGCGTGGTGGTCCCGCCGGCCGGCTACCTTGCCGAGGCGCGGCGGATCACCGCCCGGCACGGCGCGCTGCTGGTGCTCGACGAGGTGCAGACCGGCGTCGGGCGTACGGGGCACTGGTTCGCCCACCAGGCCGAGGGGGTGGAGCCCGACGTGGTGACCCTCGCGAAGGGGCTCGGCGGTGGACTGCCCATCGGCGCCTGCCTGGCCTTCGGCCGCGCCGCCCACCTGCTCGCCCCCGGGATGCACGGCACCACCTTCGGCGGTAACCCGGTGAGCTGTGCCGCCGCCCTCGCGGTGGTGTCGACCATCGCCAGCGAAGGGCTGCTCGACCACGTCAAGCGGGTCGGCGAGCGGTTGCGCCGGGGAATCGAGGCGCTGGACCACCCGCTGGTCCACGGCGTACGCGGCGCTGGCCTGCTGCTGGGTGTGGTGCTCGCCGCGCCCGTGGCGAAGGTGCTCGCCGAGGCGCTGCGGGAGGCCGGCTTCCTGGTCAACCCGGTCCAGCCCGGCGTGGTACGACTCGTCCCGCCGCTGATCCTCACCACCGCCCAGGCCGACGCCTTCCTGGCCGCCCTGCCGGGCGCCCTCGACGCGGCGTCCCCGGCCGCCGCCGGTGCGGTCCCGACCGTCGCCGCCTCTGCCTGCGCGCCGGATCTTGGTAGGAAACGGCCCCTGGAGGGGCCGGAATCTACCAAGATCTCCACGCCGCCGGCCGCGCCCAGCGTGGCGACGACGCCCAGCACGACGGAGACGAGCGCATGATCCGGCACTTCCTGCGGGACGACGACCTCAGCCCCGCCGAGCAGTCGGCCGTGCTCGACCTCGCGGCGGCGATGAAGGCCGACCGGTTCGGCCACCGACCGCTGGCCGGGCCCCGGTCGGTGGCGGTGCTCTTCGACAAGCAGAGCCTGCGGACCCGGTTCTCGTTCGACGTCGGCATCGCCGAGCTGGGCGGGCACCCCCTCGTGGTGGACACCCAGGTCACCCACTTCGGCCGGGGCGAGACCCTCGCCGACGCCGGCCGGGTGCTGTCCCGCTACGTCGCGGCGATCGTGCTGCGTACCCACGGCGACGACCGCATCGCCGAGGTCGCCGACGGCGCCAGCGTGCCGGTGGTCAACGCGCTCACCGACGGCTTCCACCCCTGTCAGCTCCTGGCCGACCTGCTCACCGTCCGCGAGCACTGCGGCGGCACCGCCGGGCGGACGCTGGCGTACGTGGGCGACGCCGCGAACAACCTGGCCCACTCGTACCTGCTCGCCGGGGCGACCGCCGGCATGCACGTCCGGGTCGCCGGGCCGGCCGGCTTCGGCCCCGATCCGGAGGTGGTCGCCCGGGCCGCGAAGATCGCCACCGGCACCGGGGGCTCGGTGCAGGCGCTGACCGACCCGGTCGCGGCGGTGGCCGGCGCCGACGTGGTCGCCACGGACACCTGGACGTCGATGGGCCAGGAGGACGACGGGCTGGACCGGATCACCCCGTTCCTGCCGTACCAGGTCAACGCCGCACTGCTCGCCCACGCCGCGCCCGACGTCGTCGTGCTGCACTGCCTGCCCGCGCACCGGGGCGAGGAGATCACCGACGAGGTGCTCGACGGCCCGCGCAGCGTCGTGTTCGACCAGGCGGAGAATCGGCTGCACGCCCAGAAGGCGCTGCTGACGTTCCTCCTCGGGGCCGCGCCCGCGATCCCGGACGCGGCGGCGCCGGGCGTCGCCGTGACCAGGGAGACACCATGACCGCCCCGCTGACCCGCGCCGCCCGGCACGCCCGCATCGTCGAGCTGATCCGCGACAAGGCGATCCACTCGCAGACCGAGCTGGCCGACCTGCTCTCCGGCGACGGCATCCAGGTCACCCAGGCCACCCTCTCCCGGGACCTCAAGGAGTTGGGCGCGGTCACCGCGCGCGGCGGCGACGGGCGGGCCGTCTACCTGATCCCCGAGGACGGCCACCGGCCGCTGCGCGACGCCGAGGCGGCGCCGGCCCGGCTGGTCCGGCTGCTGCGTGAGCTGCTCAACGGGGTCGACGCCAGCGGCAACATCGCCGTACTGCGCACCCCGCCGGGCGCAGCCCACTACCTGGCCAGCGCGTTGGACCGAGCGGGCCTGCCCGAGATCGTCGGCACCATCGCCGGCGACGACACCATCCTCGTCGTGGCCCGCGAGGCCGTCGGCGGGGCCGCGCTCGGCGACAAGCTCGCCGGCTGGGCCCGCCGCGAAGAGAACGTCGAAGGGAACACCACGCCATGACCGAGCGGGTCGTACTCGCCTACTCCGGAGGGCTCGACACCTCCGTCGCCATCCCGTACCTGGCCGACCGGACCGGCGCCGAGGTGATCGCGGTGGCGGTCGACGTCGGGCAGGGCGGCGAGGACCTCGACGCCATCCGGCAGCGCGCCCTGGACTGCGGCGCCGTGGAGTCGGAGGTCGTCGACGCCCGCGACGAGTTCGCCGCCGGGTACTGCCTGCCGGCCATCCGCGCCAACGCGCTCTACATGGACCGCTACCCGCTGGTCTCCGCGCTGTCCCGGCCGCTGATCGTCAAGCATCTGGTGGCCGCGGCCCGCGCGCACGGCGGCACCATCGTCTCGCACGGCTGCACCGGCAAGGGCAACGACCAGGTCCGCTTCGAGGTCGGCCTGGGCGCGCTCGCGCCCGACCTGAAGATCGTCGCGCCGGCCCGGGACTTCGCCTGGACGCGGGACAAGGCGATCGCCTTCGCCGAGGAGAAGGGGCTGCCGATCGACGTGTCGGCGAAGTCGCCGTACTCGATCGACCAGAACCTGTGGGGTCGGGCCGTCGAGACGGGCTTCCTGGAGGACGTCTGGAATCCCCCGGTCGAGGACCTGTACGCGTACACCTGCGACCCGGCGCAGGAACGCGACCCCGACGAGGTCGTGATCACCTTCGACGCCGGCGTCCCGGTGGCGATCGACGGCGAGACCGTCACCCCCTACCAGGCGATCCTGGAGCTCAACCGGCGCGCGGGCGCCCAGGGCGTCGGCCGGCTCGACATGGTCGAGGACCGCCTGGTCGGCATCAAGAGCCGCGAGGTGTACGAGGCGCCGGGCGCGATCGCGCTGATCACCGCCCACCAGGAGTTGGAGGCGGTGACCGTGGAGCGGGACCTGGCCCGGTTCAAGCGCGGCGTCGACCAGCGCTGGGGCGAGCTGGTCTACGACGGCCTCTGGTTCTCGCCGCTGAAGCGCTCGCTGGACGCGTTCATCGACGACGCGCAGCAGCATGTCACCGGCGAGGTGCGGCTGACCCTGCACGGTGGCCGGGCCACCGTCACCGGCCGGCGTTCCGAGGCCAGCCTCTACGACTTCGGCATGGCCACCTACGACACGGGGGACACCTTCGACCAGTCCCTGGCGAAGGGCTTCGTGCAGCTCTGGGGCCTGCCCAGCAAGATGGCCGCCGCGCGGGACGCCCGGCTGGGCGGCTGCTGAGCATGGGCACCACAATGGGCGGCGTGGACGACAAGAGCCTGACCGAGAACAGTGCCGCCACCAACCGCACGAGCCTCTGGGGCGGCCGCTTCGCCGGCGGTCCCGCCGAAGCCCTGGCCCGGCTGTCGGTGAGCGTGCAGTTCGACTGGCGGCTGGCCCCGTACGACATCGCGGCGTCGCGGGCGCACGCCCGGGTGCTCGCCGGCGCCGGCCTGCTCGACCCGGAGGAACTGGGCCGGATCCTCGCCGCCCTGGACGACCTGGAGGCCGCCTGCGCCTCGGGGCAGTTCCGCCCCACGGTCGACGACGAGGACGTGCACACCGCCCTCGAGCGCGGGCTGCTGGAGCGGCTGGGCAGCCTCGGCGGCAAGCTGCGCGCGGGCCGCTCCCGCAACGACCAGGTCGCCACCGACCTGCGGCTCTACCTGCGCGACCACGCCCGGGGCGTGGCCGGCCGGCTGGTCGAGCTGGCCGAGGCCCTGGTCGAGCAGGCGGAGCGGCACGTCGAGACCGCCGCGCCCGGGATGACCCACCTGCAGCACGCCCAGCCGGTCACCTTCGGGCACTGGCTGCTCGCCCACGTGCAGCCGCTGCTGCGCGACCTGGAGCGGCTGCGCGACTGGGACCACCGGGCGGCGATCAGCCCGCTCGGCGCGGGGGCCCTCGCCGGTTCCGGCCTGCCGCTGGACCCGGTGGCCGTCTCGAAGGAGCTGGGCTTCCGCACGTCCTTCGCCAACTCGATGGACGCCGTGGCCGACCGCGACTTCGTCGCCGAGTTCCTCTTCGTCACCGCGATGACCGGGGTGCACCTGTCCCGGCTCGGCGAGGAGGTGGTGCTCTGGACGTCGCAGGAGTTCGGCTGGGTGGAGCTGGACGACGCGTTCGCCACCGGGTCGTCGATCATGCCGCAGAAGAAGAACGCGGACATCGCCGAGCTGGCCCGGGGCAAGTCCGGCCGGCTCGTCGGGGGGCTGATGAGCGTGCTCACCATGCTCAAGGGCCTGCCGATGACGTACGACCGGGACATGCAGGAGGACAAGGAGCCGGCGTTCGACGCGGTCGACACCCTGGAGCTGCTGCTGCCGGCCCTCGCCGGGATGATCTCCACGATGACCGTACGCGCCGACCGCCTGGTCGCGGCCGCGCCGGTCGGCTTCTCCCTCGCCACGGAGGTCGCGGACTGGCTGGTGCGCCGCAACGTGCCGTTCCGCGACGCGCACGAGATCACCGGGAAGCTGGTGGCGCTCTGCGTGGCCCGCGACTGCGCCCTCGACGAGGTCAGCGACGACGACCTCGCGGCGGTCAGCGAGCACCTCGACCCGTCGGTGCGCGACGTGCTCTCGGTCCGCTCGGCGCTCGCCGCCCGGATCACGCCCGGCTCGACCGGTCCCGGGCCGGTCGCCGACCAGCTCGCCGCCGCCGCCGACCAGCTCGCCGGTTGGCGGGAGTGGGCCGCCGAGCGGGTCGTGCCCCGCTGAGGCCACCGACGCCTTCCGTGACGCGACGGGCAACCTGACCCCGCGCGGCGCCGCCCGGTGCCGCGCGGGGTCAGCCCGCCGGGCGCTCGCGCCTCGGCAGCTTGGCCACCACCGCGTCGTACGACTCGTCGACCGCCTCGATCAGCTCCTCCTCGCCGATCCCGCCGGCCAGGCGCAGCGTGTTCCAGCCGGAACGCCCGATGTACGGCGACGGTCGCGCGTCGCCCGGGTGCCGGTGCAGCCACTCGTCGGCCACCTCCCGGCTCGGGCCGCACTTCACCCCGAGGGTCGGGTCGTCACCGCCGGCGGAGCCGAGGAAGGCGAAGATCCGGCTGCCGACCTTGACCACCTCGTCGCCCTCCCACGGCCGGTCCAGCCAGGCCCCCGGCTTGCCCAGGCAGTACGCCAGCATCTCCTCGCGCGTCATCGCGTCCTCCTCGACACCGCTTCGTGCCCAGTCTCGCCCATCGAGGGCGTCAGCCGGTGGCGGCGGTGCGGGCGGAGAGCCGTTCGAAGCGCTGCTTGGCGGCCTGCGCGCTGCCCAGCCCGAGCCCGTAGGCGATCTGCTGCCAGGTCAGCCCGCGGCCGCGGGCCAGCGTCAGCAGCCCCGCCTCCATCGCGTCGACCTCGGCGCGCAGGTGCGGGACGAGGGTGAGCGCCGCGACGAGGTCCGCGTCGTCGACCGGCTCCTCGCCGGGCTCGACCTCGGCCCCGCCGGCGGCCAGGGCGGTGACCAGCGCGACCGCCTCGTAGGCGTCCGGCACGTAGGGGTTGGTGTGCCGGCGGCGGCGCGCCTCGGTGCCGGCGTGCCGCTCGGTGATCCGGTGCAGCGCGGCGTAGGTGCGGTGTGCCCGGGACGCGCCGGCGTCGGGCGCGGTGAAGGAGTCGGTCATGCCCGCACTCCATCATGCCAACGCTTCGTTGTCAACGAATTATTGAAGGACTGGCCGTCGACCGGCGGACGGGCGTGCCGGCGGATATTGTCGTTGCCGTGGTGGCGTACTCCGACCGCCGCCCCGCCGACCTGGCGGGGCTGGCCGACCTGCTCGCCGGCCCGGTGGTGCCGGCCGCCCGGGGCCTGCTCGGCTGCCGGCTCACCGCCGGCGACGTGACCGTGCGGATCACCGAGGTCGAGGCGTACGCCGGGACGGCCGGCGACCCCGCGTCGCACGCGCACCGGGGCCGCACCCCGCGCAACGCCGTGATGTTCGGGCCGGCGGGGCACGCCTACGTCTACTTCACCTACGGCATGCACTGGTGCGTGAACGTGGTCACCGGGCCCGACGGGGAGGCCTCGGCGGTGCTGCTGCGCGCCGGCGAGGTGGTCGACGGCGTCGAGGCGGCCCGGGTCCGGCGCCCCGCCGTACGCCGGGACGTCGACCTCGCGCGCGGGCCCGCCCGGCTCTGCGCGGCGCTGGGCGTCGACCGGAGTGCCTACGGTCAGTGGCTGCTCGGTGACGGCCCCGTCCGCCTGCGCCCGGCCGACGTCCCGGTGCCCGCGGAGGCGGTCGCCGCCGGCCCGCGGGTGGGCGTGACCGGGGCGCACGACGTGCCGTGGCGCTTCTGGATCGCCGGCGACCCGACCGTGAGCGCCTACCGCCGGCACGTCCCGCGCAGCCGCTGACCCACCCCGTGCGGAATAGTTGACTCGTCAAATAGGTTGTGTGGTGCGTCCGGGAGCCGCAGCGGCCCCGGCCGGAACCACGCGAGGAGCTGGTCATGCAGTTCGGAGT
This sequence comes from Micromonospora sp. CPCC 205546, assembly GCF_036902715.1. Classification (NCBI taxonomy): domain Bacteria; kingdom Bacillati; phylum Actinomycetota; class Actinomycetes; order Micromonosporales; family Micromonosporaceae; genus Micromonospora; species Micromonospora sp. CPCC 205546. The sequence goes on along the minus strand of NZ_JBAKHL010000022.1, from coordinate 13,769 downwards.
CTTCACCGTCGGCGACGTCACGGTCGACCCGACCACCGGTCGCGAGCCGACCGAGCATGAGCGGATCAAGGCGATGGTCGCCATCGCGCTCAAGGCCGAGGAGGTCGGCCTCGACGTCTTCGCCACCGGCGAGCACCACAACCCGCCGTTCGTGCCGTCGTCGCCCACCACCATGCTGGGCTTCGTCGCCGCCCGCACCGAGCGCCTGCTGCTCTCCACCGCCACCACGCTGATCACCACCAACGACCCGGTGAAGATCGCCGAGGACTACGCGATGCTCCAGCACCTCGCGGACGGCCGGGTGGACCTGATGATGGGGCGCGGCAACACCGGGCCGGTCTACCCGTGGTTCGGCCAGGACATCCGCAACGGCATCCCCCTCGCCATCGAGAACTACGACCTGCTGCACCGGCTCTGGCGCGAGGACACCGTCGACTGGAAGGGCCGCTTCCGCACCCCGCTGCAGTCGTTCACCTCGACGCCGCGCCCGCTCGACGGCGTGCCGCCGTTCGTCTGGCACGGCTCGATCCGCAGCCCCGAGATCGCCGAGCAGGCCGCCTACTACGGCGACGGCTTCTTCGCCAACCACATCTTCTGGCCGAAGGAGCACACCCAGCGGATGGTCGGGCTCTACCGGCAGCGCTACGCCCACTACGGCCACGGCTCCGCCGACCAGGCCATCGTGGGCCTCGGCGGGCAGGTGTTCATGCGGCGCAACTCACAGGACGCGGTGCGGGAGTTCCGGCCGTACTTCGACAACGCGCCCGTCTACGGGCACGGCCCGTCGCTGGAGGAGTTCACCGCGCAGACCCCGCTGACCGTGGGCAGCCCGCAGCAGGTCATCGACCGCACCCTGGGCTTCCGCGACTACGTCGGCGACTACCAGCGCCAGCTGTTCCTCATGGACCACGCCGGCCTGCCCCTGAAGACCGTGCTGGAGCAGCTTGACCTGCTCGGCGAGGAGGTCGTACCCGTGCTGCGCAAGGAGTTCGAGTCGCTGCGCCCGGCGCACGTGCCCGCCGCGCCCACCCACGCGTCGCTGCGTGACGCCGCTCGGGACGCCGCCGACCGGGCCGGGGCGGAGGCGGGCCGATGACCCGCCGCACCCTCGCCGTGGTGTCGGCCGGGCTGGGCCGGCCCTCGTCGACCCGCCTGCTCGCCGACCAGCTCGCCGCGGCCACCCGCGACGAGCTGGCCCGGCGCGGCGACGAGGTCGACGTGCACCCCGTCGAGCTGCGCGAGCACGCCCACGACGTGGTCAACCACCTGCTCACCGGCTTCCCGTCGCCCGCACTGCGCCAGGTGCTCGACACGGTCACCGGCGCGGACGGGCTGATCGCCGTCACGCCGATCTTCCACGCCTCGTACAACGGGCTGTTCAAGTCGTTCTTCGACCTGGTCGCGCCCGGCGCGCTGGCGGACCGGCCGGTGCTGGTCGGCGCCACCGGCGGAACGGCCCGGCACTCGCTGGCGCTGGAGCACGCCGTCCGGCCGATGTTCGCCCACCTGCGGTCGGTCGTGGTGCCCACCGGGGTCTTCGCCGCACCGGAGGACTGGTCCGCCGGGGCCGCCGACGGCGCCCTGCGGGCACGGATCGTGCGCGCCGGCGGCGAACTGGCCGAACAGGTCCACCGGCGGCCGGAGTCCACCGGCCCCGCCGACCCGTTCGCCCTCACCACCAGCTTCGACGAGCTGCTCGGCGGCCGGGACCGCTGAGGGCCGCCGACCCGCCGACCCCGCCCGGGGCCGGCGGATCGGGGCACGTCAGTGGGCGTGACCGTACGGGCGCGCCACCAGCACCGGGCAGTGCGCGTGCTGCACGAGGGTCTGACTGACCGAGCCGAGCAGCAGCCCGGTGAACCCGCCCCGGCCCCGGGAGCCGACCACCACCAGCGCCGCGTCCCCGCTGGCCTCGACGAGCGCCTGCTCGGTCTTCGGCGCCCGCAGCACCCGCTCCTCGACGGCCAGCCCCGGGTGGCTGCCCCGCACGGCCGCCGCGGCGGTGGCCAGCAGCTCGGCGGGGCCCGGTTCCGTGGCGTCCGGCGTCCGGGTCACCTCGTCCGGTGCCGACCGGTTCCCGTCCGGCGGCTGGACGTGCACCAGCACCAGCCCGTCGCCGCGGCGGACCGCCTCGTCGGCCGCGTAGCCGACCGCCAGCTCGGCGGGCTCCGAGCCGTCCACCCCGACCAGCACCGGCCCGGCGACGGGGATCGGCTCCTCGACGGGGCGCACCACCAGCACCGGGCAGTGCGCGTGGGCGGCCACCTGCGTGCCGACCGAGCCGAGCAGCAGCCCCGCGAAGCCGCCCAGTCCCCGGCTGCCCACCACCACCAGCTCGGCCCGCCGGGACTCCTCGACCAGCGTCGCCCCCGGCCCGCCGGCCACCTGACGCACCTCGACGGCCAGCCCGGGGCAGCGCTCGGCGAGGTCCGCGGCCGTCGTCTCCAACATCTTCTGCGCCTCCTCGGTCGGCGCCGGCAACCCCACGTCGTACGGGTTGATCGGCACGCCGTAACCGAGCGGGTGCAGGTAGCCGTGCACCAGGTGCAGGGGGCGGGACCGCAGCACGGCGGCCCGCGCGGCGTGCTCCGCCGCCAGCAGGCTCGCCGGGGATCCGTCCACACCCACCACCACGGGTCGGTTCATCAGCCCTCCCAGAGGTCGTTCAGGTCATTGTGGACGCGACACCGTGGACTCGCCGGCATTTGCGCCGACCGGTCAGGACGCGTCGTCCCGCTTCGGGTGCCGCACGATCACCAGTGGGCAGTGCGCGTGGTGCAGCACCGCGTGGCTGACCGAACCGAGCAGCAGCCCGCCCAGCGCGCCCCGGCCGCGCGCCCCCACGACCACCAGCTGGGCCGTCTTCGACTCCTCGACCAGCACCCCGCCGGGTGAGCCCCGGACCAGTCGGTGCTGCGCCGGCACGTCGGGGTAGCGCTCGGCGAAACCGGCGAGGGACTCCGCGAGGGCGCGCTCCTCGTCCGCGGCGTAGGCGTCCAGGTCGTAGACCAGGGGCAGGACGTCACCCGGGCCGACCGGCGTGGGATAGAGCCAGGCCTGCACGGCGACCAGCGGGGCGCCCCGGCGGCTCGCCTCCTCGTAGGCGAACGCGACGGCCTCGAGGGAACACTCGGAGCCGTCGACGCCCACCACGACCGGGCCGTCGGCGTGCTGCTCACCGCGCACCACGAGGACCGGCACCTGTGCGTGGGCGGAGACCTGCACGGTCACCGAGCCCAGCAGCAGCCCGGCGAAACCGCCCAGGCCCCGGTGGCCCAGCACCACCAGGGCGGCGTCGCGGGACTGCTCGAGCAGGACGGGGGTCGCCGCGCCGTCGACCACCACGCCGGTCACCGGCACGTCCGGGGCGATCCTGGTGGCCTCGGTGATCGCCTCGGCGACGTACCGTTCGGCCTGGTTGCGCAGGCCGGCGCCGGCCGGCGCGCCCTCCGCGGCGCCGAGCGGGGCACGGGTCAGGGGCCAGATGAAGGCGTGCACGATCCGCAGCGCGCGCTGCCGGTCCGCCGCCTCCCGCGCCGCCACCCGGACCGCGTCCAGCGCGGCGGCCGAACCGTCCACACCCACCACGACGGGGGCACCGGTGTTGATGGTCATCGACTCCTCCTTGCTCCACTTCCAGCCTGCTTGATCCGCACGCTACCCGTCAGGGGCGGTCGTCCCGGCCAGCGGGACGTTGGTCCCGAATCGCAGGCCGCCGGTCGGATCGGTTCCTCCGTCGCGCGTCATGCGGACCGACCGGCACCGACCACACCGTCCCGCTCCCGCGTGTCCCCGTCCCAGGTGTGCCCGTCCCGCGTGGTCGCGTCCGGCGGCGTGGCGCCGCCGACCGCCCGTCGGGCCACCCGCAGCACCAGCCCGGGCAGCACGCTGACGGCGGCGCAGGCCAGCAGCTCCGTCGCGCCGAGCGGCTCGGTGCCGAGCAGCTCCCGCAGCGGGGGCAGCAGCACCCCGGCGACCTGGAGCAGCGCGGAGACCGCCACCGCGACCGGCAGCGCCCGGTTGCCGTGCCGGGCGCCGCGCGGTCGCGGCGCGCGTACCGCGAGCGCCACCCCGAGCTGGGCCAGGCCGAGCACCACGAAGACCACCGACTGCCAGGGCCGGTCCCAGTGCGCGGCGAGCAGCCCGGCGCCGAGCACCACGGCGGCGATCAGCGCGCCGGTGACCAGCACGTCGCGGCCCAGGCCGGCACCGAGCACCGACTCGGACGGGGAGCGCGGCGCCCGGCGCAGCGTCCCCGGCTCCGCCGGTTCCGCGCCCAGGGCCACGCCCGGCACGCCGTGGGTGAGCAGGTTCACCCAGAGGATCTGCGCCGGCAGCAGCGGTACGGCCAGCCCGAACAGCGGGCCGAGCAGCATCACGGCGATCTCGGCGACCCCGCCGGAGAGCGCGTAGCGCAGGAACCGGCGGATGTTGTCGTAGATGCGGCGGCCCTCGCCGATCGCGGCGGCGACGGTGGACAGGTCGTCGTCGACGAGCACCAGGTCGGCGGCCTGCCGGGCGACCTCCGTGCCACCGCCCATCGCCACCCCGATGTCGGCCCGACGCAGCGCCGGAGCGTCGTTCACCCCGTCGCCGGTCATCGCCACCACGTGCCCCCGCGACTGCAGGCCGGCGATGATGTCGAGCTTCTGTTCCGGCTGGGTCCGCGCGAACACCCGCGCCTGCGGGTGAGCCCGCGCCGGGTCGCCGTCGTCCCCGCGTACGACGGGATCGCCCTCACGCCAGAGCCCCAGCTGGCCGCCGATCGCCGCGGCGGTGGCGGGGTGGTCGCCGGTGATCAGCACCAGCCGGACCCCGGCGTCGTCGAAGCTGCCCGCGATGTCGGCCGCGCCCGTGCGCAGCGGGTCGCCGACGGCGACCAGCCCCGCGGGCCGCAGCCCGACCGGCCGGGCCGGGTCGGCCGGCGGGGCGTCCACCACGGCGGACGCGACCGCCAGCACCCGCAGCCCCTCGGCGGCCAGCCGGTGCGCGGCGGCGGTCAGCTCGGCGATCTCCTCGGCGGACGCGTCGACCAGCGGCGCGGCCAGCACGTTCTCCGGCGCGCCCTTGCACACCACCAGATACCGCTGGTCGCAGGAGCGGTGCACCGTGGTCATCCGGCGCAGTTCCTGGTCGAAGGGGTGCTCCGCGACCCGCGGCCAGGCGGCACGGGTGGGTTCCGGGTCGAGCCCGCACCGGGCGGCGAAGGCGACCAGCGCCGCCTCCAGCGGGTCGCCGACGGCGCCCCACTCCGGCCGCTCGTCGGTGGGCGGCGCCAGGGTCGCGTCGTTGCAGAGCAGTCCGGCGCGCGCCAGGCGCCGCAGGTCGTCCGGTACGACCACCGGCGCGCCCTGCCGGTGCACCGCGCCGTGCGGCGCGTAGCCGCTGCCGGTGACGCCGTAGCGGGAACCGTCGGCGGTGACCGCGTGCTGCACCGCCATCCGGCCCTCGGTCAGCGTGCCGGTCTTGTCCGAGGCGATGACGGTGACGGAGCCGAGCGTCTCGACCGCGTGCAGCCGGCGGGGGATCGCCCGCGCCCCGGCCATCCGGCGCGCGCCGAGAGCCAGGGCGAGGGTGACGACCGCCGGCAGCGACTCCGGCACGGCCGCCACCACCAGGCTGACCGCGGTGACGGCCATGTCGACCACCGGCCGCCCGCCGACGACGCCGATGACGAAGACCAGCCCCGAGAGCACCACCGCGGCGAAGCCGAGCATCCGGCCGAGCCCCGCGAGGCGGCGCTGCAACGGGGTGGCGGCGGGCCGGGTGGACGCCACCAGGGCGGTGATCCGGCCGAGCGCGCTGGCGGCACCCGTGCGGACCACCGTGCCGGTGGCCCGCCCGGTGGTGACCACCGTCCCCGCGCTGGCCTCCTCGCCCGCGCCGCGGGCCACCGGCACCGACTCGCCGGTCAGGGCCGACTCGTCGACGCTCAGCCGCGCCGCCTCGTCGAGCAGCAGGTCGGCGGGGACCACGTCGCCGGCCTCGACGCGCACCAGGTCGCCACGGACGAGGTCGGCGGCGGGCAGGACCACGTCGCGGCCGTCCCGTACGACCCGGGCGGTGGGCGCGGCGAGCTGGTCCAACGCGGCGATCGCCCGGTCCGCGCGGACCTCCTGCACCACCCCGATGGCGGTGTTCACCAGCACCACCAGCACGATCACGGCGGTGTCCGGGTAGTCGCGCAGCACGGCGGTGACCACGGCGGCGGCCAGCAGCAACGCCACCAGCGGATCGGTGAGCTGGTGCAGGACCCGGCCGCCCAGGTGCCGGCGGGGCGGCGCGACCGCCGCGTTCGGCCCGTCCGCGCGCAGCCGCGCGGTGGCCTCCGCCGTGCTGAGCCCGGCCGCCGGCCTGGTCGAGGTGTCAGCGGGCACCGGTACGCCCCCCGATTCGCCGCCGTCCGGACTGTCCCACGTCGTCCTCCGCCCTGCCGTGGCGCCGCCGCGGCGCACCCTGCCGATTCCACCCTCGCCCCCTCGCACGGCACCCGCCAGGGAAGTTGCGCCCGCGCGACCCGGGACCAACGGCCCTGCCGCCCGCGCCCGCCGTGCGGTCCAATGGGGAGCCGGAACGACCCGTCGCGGGCACCGGTGACCGCCGGCCCCGCCCGACGAAAGGGGCACCGCATGACCACCCTGGACGTGCTGCGCGCGCACCCGTTCCTCGCCGGACTGCCCGAGCCGTGGCTGCCCCGGCTCGCCGGCCACGCCCGGCCGGTGGTCTGGCACCCCGGATACCGGCTGTTCCGGGCCGACCGGCCCGCCGAACGGTTCTGGCTGGTCCGCGACGGTCGGGTGGCGCTCGACTTCGCGGTGCCCGGCCGGGGCGACGTGGAGATCGAGACCATCGGCCCGGGCGGGGTGCTGGGCTGGTCGTGGCTGTTCCCGCCGTACCGCTGGCAGTTCGGGGCGGTGGCCGCCCAGCGCAGCACGGCGGTGGAGTTCACCGCCGAGGGCGTGCGCCGGCTGATGGAGTCCGACGACGCGCTCGGCCGACAGCTCACCACCCGCTTCATGAGCGTGGTGGTCGACCGGCTGCACGCCGCCCGGGGCCGGCTGCTCGACCTGTACGGCTACCCGGTGGACGCCCCGCCCGCCAGCTGATCCGGCCGGCCGCGCACCACCAGTTCGTCGACCTCCAGCCTGCCGATGCGCAGCTCCCGCACGACCGCCCGGCGGATCGCCAGCCGCCCGATCGCCAGGGCCCCGACGGCGGCGGCGCCGCAGGCCAGCGCCCCCACGGCCAGCGCACCGAGCGACGCCGCTCCCGCCGCCCGCGCCCCCGTCGCCATCGCGCCGGTGACGCCCGCCCCGGTCACCCGCGCCTCGCGTACCTGTCGTCCCATCCCGCCATTGTCCGCGCCGCACCGCCCGCGTGGGCGGCGAAGCGGCGCGCCCGGCATCGGTGGGCCAGTGGACCGCGCGCCGGTACGCCGCCGGACCGCGCGCGTCAGCGGACGGTCAGGCCGCTCGCCGCGAGGCGGCGACGTCCAGGTCGAGCACCGGGGTCAGGGCTGGAGCACCAGGCGGGCGGCGACCCGCCCGGCGAGCACGTCCTCCATCGCCTCGTTGATCTCGTCGAGCTTGCGTACCTCGTGCACGACCCGGGTGCGCCCGGCCGAGTGCAGGCGGAACACCTCCGCCAGGTCGGCGCGGGTGCCCACGATCGAACCGATCACGGTGATCCCCTTCAGCACGGTCTCGAAGACCGGCAGGCTCATCGTGTTGTCCTTCGGCAGCGAGACCAGCACCAGCCGGCCGCCGCGACGCAGGCAGGCGTGCGCCTGCGCGATCACGGTCGGGCTGGCGGCCAGCACGACCGCCACGTCGGCGCCGCCGAGGGCGGTGATCGCCTCGACCGGGTCGACCCGGGACGCGTCGACCGTGTGCGTCGCGCCGAGGGAGGTGGCCAGCGCCAGCTTCTCCTCGGTGACGTCCACGGCCACGGTCTCGGCGCCGTGCAGCTGGGCGTACTGCTGGGCGAGGTGCCCGAGGCCGCCGATGCCGAAGACGGCGACCCGCTCGCCGGGCCGCACCCCGGCCACCCGGACGGCCTTGTACGTCGTGACGCCCGCACAGGTCAGCGGGGCCGCCTCCACCGGGTCGACGCCGGCCGGCACCGCGACCGCGTAGCGGGCCGACGCGAGGGCGTACTCGGCGTGCGCGCCGTCGATCGCGTAGCCGGTGTTGCGCTGCGACTCGCACAGCGTCTCCCAGCCGGAGACGCAGTACTCGCAGGTGCCGCAGGCCCAGCCGAGCCAGGGCAGCGCGACCCGGTCGCCGACGGCGTGCCCGGTGACGTCGGGGCCGACCCGCTCGACGATCCCGACCCCCTCGTGGCCCGGGACGAAGGGCGGGTTCGGCTTGACCGGCCAGTCGCCGCGGGCGGCGTGGATGTCGGTGTGGCACAGCCCGCTGGCCTCGATCCGGACCAGCACCTGGCCGGGGCCGGGCTCCGGCACCGGCACGTCCAAGATCTCCAACGGACGATCGAACGCGGTGACGACCGTGGCTCGCATCGGGGGCCTCCCAGCTCGCAGCTCTCTGTCACCCACCAGCGTGGCGGCCGGGGCCGGGCCCGGACAGAGGCTGAGGACCGGCCCGGTTCGGGACCTGCGGCCCCTGTCGGCAGGCCGCCCGCCGGCGTCGCCCGGGGCCCAGCGTTCGGTCACCAGCCGGCGGGCGGGGCGCGGGGCCGCCACCCCTCGTCGGCGGCGCCCCACGACCGGGCCGCACGCCCTGGACTGTCGCCCCCCGGCCCTATCCTCGGGCCATGACCGCCGACCTGTGCCTGCGTCCCGTCCGCGACGAGGACCTGCCCTCCTTCTTCGCCCACGAGCAGGACGCGGAGGCCAACTGGATGGCCGCCTTCGGGCCGGCGGACCCGGCCGACCGGCAGCGCTTCGACGCGCACTGGCGCCGCGTGCGCGCCGACGAGCGGATCGTCGCCCGCACGGCGGTCGTCGACGGCGAGGTCGTCGGCCACGTGGTCGCCTTCCCCGTCGACGAGCGCACCGAGGTCAGCTACTGGATCGACCCGCGCCGCTGGGGCCGGGGCCACGCCACCGCGGCGCTCACCGCGCTGCTGCGCGAGCTGCCCCAGCGGCCCGTGCACGCTCGGGCCGCCAAGGACAACCGGGCCTCGCTCGCCGTGCTGCGCAAGTGCGGCTTCGTCGTCACCGGCGAGGACAAGGGGTACGCCGCCGGCCGGGGCGTCGAGGTGGAGGAGTGGGTGCTGGAGTTCGCCGGCGACTGACCCCGCCCCCGCCCGCCGGGGCACCGCAACCGGGCGACCACTACTCTCGCGGCGTGAACTGGCTGGAACTGATCGGCTGGACCGGCTCGGCGCTGCTGGTCTGGTCGCTGCTGCAGACGCGCATCCTCCGGCTGCGTGCCCTGAACCTGGTCGGCTGCCTGATCCTGATCGGTTACAACGCCGCCGTGCAGGTCTGGCCCATGGTGGGGCTGAACGTCGTGCTCGCCGTGATCAACGTCTGGTACCTGCGGACCATGCTCGCCACCCGCCACGACGAGTCCACCTACCAGGTGGTCGAGGTCGGTGTCGACGACCAGTTCCTGGCCCACACCCTGAAGGTGCACGCCGCCGACATCGCACGGTTCAACCCCGGCTTCCGCTGGCCCCCCGGCAGCACCGCCGAACGCTCCGCGTTCCTGGTCGTCCGCGCCGACGAGGTGGTGGGTGTGGTGCTGTCGCACGCCGAGGCCGACGGCGTGGCACAGGTCGACCTCGACTACGTCACCCGCCGGTTCCGGGACTTCACCCCGGGCGAGTTCGTCTACCGGCGCAGCAGCCTCTTCACCGACCGCGGCTTCCGCCGGGTGGTCACCCCGCCCGGCATGCTCGCCCCCTACTACCACCGGCTCGGCTTCCGCCCCGAGGGCCGCTCGTACGTCCTCGACCTGCCCGCCCCGCCGGTGGCCGGACGGACCTGATCACATCGCGCACCCGACGAGGATTCGTCGGCCGCCCCGGTGGGCACAGACTGGCCTACGCCGGCCGCGACCTTCGGCCGGCGGTGCCCGTCGTACCGGCGGCACCGTTCCCGCGTGAGGAGAGCCGGGCGTGCAGAGCATCTGGACCCAACTGGCCCTGGTCGGCGTCCTGGTCGTCCTCAACGCGGTCTTCGCCGGCAGCGAGATGGCGCTGGTCTCGCTGCGGGACAGCCAGATCCAGCGGCTGGAACGCACCAGCAGGGCCGGTCGGGTGCTGGCCCGCCTCGCCAAGGACCCCAACCGTTTCCTGGCGACCATCCAGATCGGGATCACCCTCGCCGGCTTCCTGGCGTCGGCCGCGGCGGCGGTGTCGCTGGCCAAGCCCCTCGTGCCGCTGCTCAGCGCGCTCGGCGGCGCCGCCGAGACGGTCGCGATCGTGGTGGTGACGCTCGCGTTGACCTTCGTCACCCTGGTCTTCGGCGAGCTGGCCCCGAAGCGGATCGCCATGCAGGCGGCGGAGCGGTGGGCACTGCTGGTGGCCCGCCCGCTCGACCTGCTGGCCTCCGTGACCCGGCCGGCCGTCTGGGCCCTCGGCGCCACCAGCGACCTGGTGGTACGCCTGGTCGGGTTCAACCCGAAGCACGAGCCCGACGAGATCGGCCCCGACGAACTGCGGGACATCGTCTCCGGCAACCACGGCTTCACCAAGGAGCAGCGGACGATCATCGCCGGCGCCGTGGAGATCGCCGACCGGCAGCTGCGGGCGGTGCTCGTACCCCGGTTGCAGGTCTTCACGCTCGACAGCGGCACCACGGCGGAGGCCGCGCGGCTGCTGCTGGCGGCCACCGGCCACTCCCGGGCGCCGGTGGTCCGCCACGGCGGGCTCGACGACGCGGTCGGCGTGATCCACCTGCGTGACCTGGTCGGCGTCCCCGAGGACCGGCCGGTCGACGAGTGCGCCCGCCCGCCGATGCTGCTGCCGGACTCCCTGCCGGTGGTGGACGCGCTGCGGCAGTTCAAGGCCGAACGCCAGCACATCGCCCTGGTGGTGGACGAGCGGGGCGCGGTCGACGGGATCGTCACCCTGGAGGACATCCTCGAGGAGATCGTCGGGGAGATCTACGACGAGACCGACCGGGACGTGCACTCCGTACGCACGGAGCCGGACGGCGCGATGTGGCTTCCCGGCACCTTCCCCGTGCACGACCTGGCCGACCTCGGCGTCGAGCTGCCCGGCCGTCCCGGCGGGGACTACACCACCACCGCGGGTCTCGTGCTCGCCTGCCTCGGCCACATCCCCACCGCGGCGGGGGAGAGCGTCGTCGTCGACGGTTGGGAGCTGGAGGTGGCCCGCATCGACCACCGGGCCATCACCGGGATCCGACTGCGCCGCCAGGCCGAGCCGGTGCCCGAGGACGCCGAGGCCGTGCTGGACGAGGCCCGCCGCTGACCGGTCAGGCCGGATAGAGGTTCTGCAGCCGGACCTGGCCGCGGGCCACGAGCCGGTCGTCGGCGTCGTTGATCTCCACCTGCCAGAGCTGCTGGCTGCGCCCCCGGTGCACGGGGGTACCCACGGCGGTCAGCTCGCCGTCGCGCACCGCGCGCAGGAAGTCGGTCTGGTTCGACACGCCCACGACGCGTCCCCGCTCGCCCAACCAGAGCGACCCGCCGATGCTGGCCGCCGTCTCGACCACCGAGCAGTACACGCCGCCGTGCTGGATCCCGAACGGCTGGTGCAGCTCGGGGCGGACCCGCCAACGGATCACCACCCGGTCACCGCCGACCTCGTCGAGCTCGAGGCCGAGCAGGGCGACGAAGCCCCCCGTCAGGTCCGGCATGTCCACGGTGTTTCCCTCCTTGATCACGGCGTCGCCAGCCTACGCCGCCGACCACCCGGCAAACCCGGTACGTTCCGCCCCCGGTCATGGGGGAGAATCGGTGACCGTGACCGACAGCAGCCCCCCGCCACCCGGGCGGGACTCCCTGACCGACGACCTGCGGTGGCGGGGCCTGATCCAGGACTCCACCGACCTCGACGAGCTGCGTGCGCTGCTCGACGGCGGCTCCGTCGCCTACTACGTGGGCTTCGACCCGACCGCGCCGAGCCTGCACGTCGGCCATCTCATGCAGGTCGCCACGGCACGGCGGCTCCAGCTCGCCGGGCACCGGCCGCTGCTGCTCGTCGGCGGCGCCACCGGGCAGATCGGCGACCCGAAGGAGAGCGCCGAGCGCAGCCTCAACCCGCCCGAGGTGGTCGCCGGCTGGGTGGCCCGGATCCGCGACCAGCTCGCCCCCTTCGTCTCGTACGAGGGGAAGAACGCGGCGCAGCTGGTCAACAACCTGGACTGGACCGGCGAGATGTCGGTGGTCGAGTTCCTCCGCGACGTCGGCAAGCACTTTCCGGTCAACAAGATGCTGGCCCGGGAGGTCGTCAGGGCGCGGCTGGAGAGCGGCATCAGCTTCACCGAGTTCAGCTACCAGCTGCTCCAGGCGAACGACTTCTTCGAGCTGCACCGCCGGCACGGCTGCCAGCTCCAGTTCGGCGGCTCGGACCAGTGGGGCAACATCACCGCCGGCGTCGACTACATCCGCCGGCGCGGGGCGGGCCCGGTGCAGGCGTTCACCACGCCGCTGGTGACGAAGTCCGACGGTACGAAGTTCGGCAAGACCGAGGGCGGCGCGATCTGGCTCGATCCCGAGATGACCAGCCCGTACGCGTTCTACCAGTTCTGGGTCAACGTCGACGACCGGGACGTGAGCCGCTACCTGCGCTACTTCAGCTTCCGCTCCCGCGAGGAGCTGGAGGCGCTGGAGAAGGAGACCGCCGAGCGGCCGGCGGCCCGGGCGGCGCAGCGGGCGCTCGCCGAGGAGCTGACCACCCTGGTGCACGGCGAGCGGGAGATGGCGCAGGTCGTCGCCGCGAGCCAGGCGCTCTTCGGGCGCGGTTCCCTGGACGAGCTCGCGCCGGCGACGCTGCGGGCCGCGCTGACCGAGGCCGGCCTGGTCCACGTCGACGAGCTGCCCGACATCGCCGGTCTGCTGCGCGACTCGGGGCTGGTGCCGAGTCTCAAGGAGGCGCGTCGGGTGATCGCCGAGGGCGGGGCCTACGTGAACAACGCCCGGGTGACCGAGACCGACGCCACGGTGGGTCCCGCCGACCTGCTGCACGGCCGGTACCTGGTCCTGCGCCGCGGGAAGCGGTCGTTCGCCGGGGTCGAGGTGCGCGGATAGCCGTACGCCCGCGCATGTGACGTGGGACGCCTCCGGCGGATTTGACGATCGATCCGCCGGAGGCGTAGCTTTCTCTCTGCCAGCGCGGAACGGACGAAACGGGGCGAAGCCACCGGAGGCCGGGCGCGGGAGTGAGCTTCGGGGCCGGGGGTGTCGCACCCATCGGTGCCCGGACCGGGCGGGGCCCCGGATCTGCCGCGAGGCGGATTTGGTGAGGCGGAGCCGACCGGGTATGGTTCATCGCCGGTAGGGAACCGGGCGAGTTCGCGGGAGACCGCGGCGGCCGGCCTGCCGGAAGTCACTTTCGACAACGGCGCGAGCCGTCGTCGGGTGGCGCCCGGAAATAGGTTGAAGTGGTGCGGATCGCTGTGAAGCGGTTTGACGCGGCGGAAATCACCGGGTAACGTAGTAAAAGTGCCCGGCGCGGGAAGCGGCGGGGATGCGAACGAGATGCCCCGGGTCGGGGGCTCCACGGTGTGGGGTTTCCGGGCGGTGTGTGGTTGTTCTTTGAGAACTCAACAGGGTGCTTGATAAGCCAGTGCCAATTATGATTTATACCCCGGACTGGTCAGGCTTCGGTTT
>NZ_JBAKHL010000190.1:0-509 GCF_036902715.1 Micromonospora sp. CPCC 205546 | reverse complement strand
GCCGGCTCCGGCTGCTCGATGATCACGTGCGCGTTCGTCCCCGAGATGCCGAACGACGACACACCCGCCCGCCGGGGACGCCCCGCATCCGGCCACGCGCGCGACTCCGTCACCAACTCCACCGCACCCGACGACCAGTCCACATGCGACGACGGCACATCCACATGCAACGACGCCGGCACCACACCCGCCCGCATCGCCAAGATCATCTTGATGATGCCCGCCACCCCCGCAGCCGCCTGCGTGTGACCAATGTTCGACTTCACCGACCCCAACAACAACGGCACATCCCGACCCTGCCCATACGTCGCCAACAACGCCTGCGCCTCGATCGGATCACCCAACGTCGTACCCGTACCGTGCGCCTCCACCACATCCACATCAGCCGCCGACAGACCCGCACCCGCAAGAGCCTGCCGAATCACCCGCTGCTGCGACGGACCATTCGGCGCCGTCAACCCGTTCGACGCACCATCCTGATTCACCGCCGTGCCACGCACCACCGCCAG
>NZ_JBAKHL010000189.1:0-546 GCF_036902715.1 Micromonospora sp. CPCC 205546 | reverse complement strand
GGTCGGCCGCGCCGGCCAGGGCCAGCGCCGCCCGGATCGCCGCGCCCGCCTCGACCGCGCCCGCCCGGGACCGGCCCGGCGCCGGCGCGCGGGCGGGATCCGCGACGACCCGTCCCTGCCGGTCCACCCCGAGCCCCGCCGCTTCCGCGCGGGCCACCGCGTCGGCCAGCCGGGCCTTGGCGGTGCCCAGCCGGGCGGCGTACTCGGCCAGCACCTGGTCGGCCTCGATCAGGGCCGGGCGGACGGCGGCCAGCTCGGCGCGCAGCGCCGCGAGGCGGGCGTCGGCGGCCCCGGCCGCCCCACCCGACCAGCCGGTGCGCAGCAGCTCGGCACCGGCGGCCAGCTCGCCGGCCCGGTGCGCCACCGGTCCGGTCAGCCCCCGCCAGGCGACCCCGGCGGCCCGCCACGCGCCGGGATCGGCCGCCCAGAGCTGCCGGTAGCCGACGTCCGCCGCGCGCTCGGCGGGGTGTGCCGGCCGCCCGGCCGGCCGCGTCGGGGCCACCCGGCCCGCCGGGTGCGTCGGGTGTCCGGCAGGCGCGGGCCGGG
>NZ_JBAKHL010000188.1:0-548 GCF_036902715.1 Micromonospora sp. CPCC 205546 | reverse complement strand
CCGGCGCCGCCGACGACCTCGATCGCCCGCGCCGTGGTCTCCGTGAACTCGTCGATGTTCGCCCGCGTCCCCGGACCCGCCGACCGCGACGCGATCGACGCCACGATCTCCCCGTACGCCACCGGCGTCACCCGACCGACAGCGGCGACGATCGGCACCGTCGCCTGCCCACCACACGTCACCATGTTGACGTTGCGCTCACCCAGATGCTCGTCCAGGTTCACCGGCGGCACCACGTACGGACCGACCGCCGCCGGCGTCAGATCCACCACCAGCCGACCGTGCGCCGCCAACACCGCGTCGTTGCGCCGATGCGCCCCCGCCGACGTGGCATCGAACACCAACTCCACATCCGCGAACTCCGGCATCCCGACCAGACCGTCCACACCCCGGGCCGTGGTCGCCACGCCCAACCTGCGCGCCCGTGCCAGACCGTCCGACTCGGGATCGATGCCGACCATCGCCACCATCCGCAACGACTCCGACAACCGCAACACCTTGATCATCAGATCCGTGCCGATGTTGCCCGACCCGATCACCGCCACACC
>NZ_JBAKHL010000187.1:0-572 GCF_036902715.1 Micromonospora sp. CPCC 205546 | reverse complement strand
TGTGCAGGTCGCCTCTCGGCGAGTGGCGCGACGCGGCTCCAGCCGGACGGTATTCCGCGAAGGCAATTTAGGTGAGGCCCGGGGACACTGGACACACCGACACCTCATTCAACCAGCCGGCGGGCCGCGATGTTCCCCCGGCGGTGGATGTGCCGCTGGCCGGCACCCCGGGTTCGGGTGCCGGCCAGCGATCCCCCTTGCGGTGGAAAGTCTGTCGGGTCAGCTGTTCCAGTGCTCGGCGACGAGGTCGGCGGCCATCTGCTCCCACTGGGCGTAGTGGTCCGGGTACGCCGACACCTGCACCGTCTGCGCGGCCTTGGTCAGGGGCATGTCCTGCCACCCGTCGACCTGCTTGAGACCCTTCAGGAACGCCGTCGTCGAGTACTGCGGGTCGGTGATCTGCTCGACGGTGCCCCAACCCGAGGACGGACGCTGCTGGAACAGGCCCTGCGAGTCGTGGTCGTTGCGGTCACCCAGATGACCCAGGTTCTCCAGCTTCGACTCCTGCAACGCCGTCGCGATCGACACCACCGCGGCCCGCTCGTCCATGCCGGCCTTCTTCGTCGCCGCGA
>NZ_JBAKHL010000021.1:0-102162 GCF_036902715.1 Micromonospora sp. CPCC 205546 | reverse complement strand
CCCCGCGGGCGCCGACGCGACCGCCGGGCTGGCGCCGGCCGTCCGCGCCGCCGTCCGGGCCCGGCTCGCCGCGGCCTCCGCCGCCGGCCTCGCGGTGGTCGTCGGGCTGGTCGCGCTGCTCGGTCCGCTGCTCGCCGGCCAGGTCGACGGCCGGCCGGTGGACCCTCGGCGGTACGTCGAGCCCCCGCAGGTGGAGACCCTCGACGAGAACCCGCTCATCCGCATCTCCGGCTGGGCGCTGAACCCGGGTCAGCAACTGCTCGACGTACGCACGCAGCGCCCGGGTCCCCCGGCCCCCGAGCCGGGGGACGCGCCGGGGCCGGACGCCGGTGGCCGTCCGGCGCCGGTCCGGCTGGCGGTGCTCAGCGACTACGACGGGGTGACCTGGCGGGTCGGCGCGACCTACCGCAACGCGGGGCGGATCCTGCCCGTGACGGCACCGGCGCCCGACAGCACGGTGGAGACCGTACGACAGGAGATCACCGTCGCCGGGCTGAGCGGCCGGCTGCTGCCCGCCGTCGCCACCCCGCGCGAGGTCACCGGGGCCCGGGTGGCGTACGACCCGACGACCGGGACGCTGATCCGACCGGAGGGCCTGACCCCGGGGCTGCGTTACCGCGTGACGTCGGCGCTGGAGACGCCGGACGCCAACCTGCTCGCCACGGCGGACGTACCGGCCGGCGAGGAGGTGGCCCGGGTGCTGCGGGTCGCCGACGGGGTGCCCGATCCGCTGCGCCGCCTCGCCGCCCAGCTCGCCGAGTCCAACGGCGCCCCGTACGCGCGGGCCGCCGCCGTGGAGCAGTTCCTCGCCGAGCACTACCGGCTCGTGGCGGACGCGCCGAGCGGGCACGCGTACCCGAACCTGAACTTCTTCCTCTTCGGACCCCGCGACGCGGGCGGCCAGCGGGGCACCTCCGAGCAGTTCGCGGCGGCGTTCGCCGTGCTGGGCCGGCTGACCGGCCTGCCGACCCGGGTCGTGGTGGGCTTCCGCGCCGCCGGTGACGGGCCGGTCCGGGCCGGCGACGCGTACGCCTGGCCGGAGGTGCTCTTCGAGGGGCTGGGCTGGGTGCCGTTCGACCCGCTGCCCCGGCCCGACGAGGAGCCGCGACCGGTGGAGGAGGACTTCCGCCCGACGCCGGAGGAGCCGCCCCCGTCGGAGGTGCCGGAGCCCACGGTCGGGCCGACCGCGACCCCGGAGCCGGCGGCGGCGCCGGGCCGCCCGGCCGAGTCCGGTGGGCCGCCGGCGGCGCTGCTGGTCGGCGGCGGGACGGGCGGCATGCTGCTGCTGGTCGTGGCCGCGCTGCTCACGTTGCTGCTGATGCGCCGGTCGCTGACCCGGGGGCGGCTGGAGCGGGGCGACCCCGGCCAGCGCATCGCCGGCGCCTGGCGGGAGGTCACCGACGCGCTGCGGCTGGCCGGTCACCCGGTCGGCGGGGACCTCTCCGCATCCGAGGTCGCCGCCCGCGCCCGTGCCGTCCTCCCCCTCGAGGCGGACGTCGAGGAGTTGGCGGGGCTGCTCAACCAGACGGCGTTCGCCCCGGGTACGGCCAGCGCCGAGCAGGCGGCCCGGGCGGTGGCGACGGCCGGCGACTACGTCGCCGCGCTGCGCGCCGCCCGCCCCTGGTGGCGCCGGCTCGTCTGGTCGGTGCGCCCCGGTCCCCTGCGCTGGCCCCGCTGAGCCGGTGTGCCGTCAACCCGGCCGGCGAGTGGGATTTTGCACTCACAGTGCACTTGTCTCGGCGCTGCGGTCTGCTTAGCGTCTGCCCATGCCTGCTTCCTGGACCTTCGCCGTCGCTCGTGACGACCTCAGCCGGACCACGCTCGTCGAGGGCACGACGCCCGCCCTCGCCGACGGCGAGGCACTGCTGCGGGTCGACCGCGTCGGCCTCACCGCCAACAACGTGACCTACGCCGTGCTCGGCGACGCGATGCGCTACTGGCAGTTCTTCCCGCCCGGCCCCCGTGGGCTCGGTCCGCGGTGGGGGCTGCCGCCGCTGTGGGGCTTCGCGGAGGTGGTCGAGTCGACGGTCGACGGGGTCGCGGCCGGGCAGCGGGTCTACGGCTACCTCCCGCCGGCGGGTCACCTCCTGCTGCGGCCGGACCGGGTGGACGCCTCCGGGTTCCGCGACGCGAGCGCGCACCGGGCCGACCTGCCCTCGCCGTACAACGTCTACCGGTCGACCATGGGCGACCCGGCGTACCGGGAAGACCAGGAGGACCTGCTGGTCCTGTTCCGGCCGCTGTTCTTCACCTCCTTCATGCTGGCCGACCAGGTCGTCGACAACGACTTCCACGGGGCGCAGGCGCTGGTGCTGTCGTCGGCGTCCAGCAAGACCGCGTACGCCGCCGCGTTCGAGTTGCACGGCCGCGGCCCGCGCCTGGTCGGGCTCACCTCCCCCGGCAACCTCGCGTTCACCCGGTCACTCGGGTGCTACGACGACGTCCTCACCTACGACGAGATCGACGCCCTCGACGCCGTACCGACCGTCTACCTCGACCTGTCGGGGGCGCCCGCGACCCGGGCGGCCCTGCGGCGGCGCCTCGGCGACCGGCTCGTACGCGACGTGGCGGTCGGACTCACCACCCGGACCCCGAACGCCGACGCCGCCGGGGAGGTGTTCTTCGCCCCGGTGCAGATGCGCAAGCGCCGCCAGGACTGGGGCCGCGACGGGCTCGACCAGCGGTTCACCGACGCCTGGCGACGGTTCACGGGAGTCGTGGGCGGCTGGCTCGACGTGCGGGTCGGATCCGGGCCCGACGCCCTGGAGCGCGCCTGGTCGGAGGTCCTCGCCGGCCGGACACCACCGCGCGTGGGTCAGATCGTCCGCCTGTGAACGGCGCTGCGGCACGGGCCCTGCGAGGGGCTGCTGCCGGGCGGGTCGTCCTGCCGGGTCTGCGGGCGGGCACGGAAATCGGCCCGTACGTCATGGCCGGGACGCCAGGACAGCGCTGCCGGCCTCAGCTGGTCGCACCGGCGCGGTCGCTGCCACTCCGCTACGGTTCTGCCCGCATCGCTCGGCACCTACGTTCACTCCATCGTGAAACGCGCGTCTCCCCATGTCGCCCGACCGCTGTTCCCGACGCCACCGCTCTTCTGTGCGGTCGTGACCAGCTTGATCTGACTCTTGCCGGCGACTGGGATGACCAGCTCTTTCGTCTCCTGCATCGTGAGGACGTACCCCGAATCGACCGCCACGTCGTTGAGATACACGCGGAAGTGCACCTCCGCGCCCGGCTTCGAGCCGACGTCGATGCCTATGGTCGCCCGGAAGAACTTCCAGTCACCGTCGACCGTGTAGACGTAGGTGTACTTGGATCTGAACATGTTGATCGACGCCAGGATGCTGCTGTTGAATTCCCGGGTCACGCGACCGTCGTACAACTTCGACACGTGAACGTTCGAACTGCCCTGCACGGCTTCCATGTCGGCCAGGTACCGGACAGCGGCGTCCTCTGCCGAACCGCTGCCTGACGGCGACGCCGAAGCCTCTCCGGTAGGCGCGGGCGGAGAAGTGAACGGGGCAACCGGACTCCCGTCGCTGGAACCGGAGGCTTGAGGGCTCTGGGTCACGGTGCCGTTCTGAGCGTCGGTGGACTCACCGGCGAAGGGCCAGAGCGGGACCGCGGCCGCGACGACAGTGAAGACTCCGGCGATGAGCGAAGTGATGATCCCGGCAGCGAGGGCGCCCTTGAACGCACCCGACTTCCACCATGCGGGATCGTTGTCGTGATTCGTGGACGCCATGCGCACCTTCCCACCTGTGAGGGCCCGACTTCCCGAATGACGATTGGGCACCTGCCACCCTGCCCCGACCTTGCCGCCGCCGCCATGTCACCGCGCCGTCCACATCAGACAGTCGGATACGCGACCGAGCGGTTGCCTATCCGACGGGGGGAGCAGGAAGAGCCACGGTTCCCCTGCTGCCCACGGGGGGTCAGCCCCGCAGGCGGCGGACGAGTTTGCGCAGGCCGGACTGCCAGCCGTCCGGGTCCTCCGCCTTGCGGCGGGCGTAGTCGGCGACCTCGGGGTGCGGCAGGATCAGGAAGCGCTCCTCGGCGAGACCGGCGACCACCGCGTCGGCGACCTCGTCGGCGGTGAGCACCGCGCCGGAGGCGGCCACGACGCGGGCGCCCAGGTGACCGGCGGCCAGCCCGTCGGCGAGCATGGGCGTGTCCACCCCCTGCGGGCACAGCGCGCTGATCCGGACGCCCTGGTCGCGGTAGGTGACGGAGAGCCACTCGGCGAAGCCCACGGCGGCGTGCTTGGTCGTGGCGTACGGGGCGTCGCCGACCGACGTCAGCACGCCCGCCGCCGAGCAGGTGTGCAGCAGGTGGCCGCCGCCCCGGGCGAGCATCGCCGGCAGCACCGCGCGGGCCGCGTAGACGTGGGAGAGCACGTTGACCCGCCAGGCGCGGTCCCAGCCGGCGTCGTCGACCTCCATCCCGCCGCCGGAGGTGACGCCCGCGTTGGCGCAGAACAGGTCGATGCGCCCGTACCGCTGCTCGGTGTCGGCGACCAGCGCGCGGACCTGCTCCTCGTCGGTGACGTCCAGCCCGGCGGCGTGGGCCACCGGGCCGAGGCCGTCGGCCACGGCGCGGGCCGCGTCGGCGTCGAGGTCGGCCACCACCACGGCGGCGGCGCCCTCGGCGGCGAAGCGCCGGGCCAGGGCGGAGCCGATCCCGCCGGCCCCGCCGGTTATCACCACCACCCGGTCGGTCAGGTTCACCGCGATCCACCCCCACCCAGGCGCGAGATCAGGTCCCCCAGCGCCGCCGCGCCGCCGGCGGCGAGCTCGGGGGTGGGCAGCAGGGCCAGCACCGGCACGTCCACGCCGGCCTCGGCGTAGCGGCGCACCTGCTCGCGGCAGTGCTCCGGCGAGCCGTGCAGCACCAGCGCGTCGACGACCTCGTCGGGCACCGCCGCGCCCGCGCCGCGCCGGTCCCTCGCGGCCCAGGCCCGCCACATCGGCGCCAGCGCCTCCTCCCGGCCCAGCCAGCGGTGGAACTCGGCGTACGCGGGGACGGTGAGGTAGCTGGTGATCAGCCGGCGGCCCAGGGCGCGGGCGTGCGTGGCGTCCTCGGTCGGGCAGACGAAGATCCTGGCGACCACCTCGAAGCCGGGCCGCCGCTCGCCCACCTCGGCCAGCGCCCGGGGCACGTCGGTGGCGGCGAGCCAGTTGAGGATGACCCCGTCGGCCTCGGCGCCGGCCAGGCGCAGCATCCCCGGGCGCAGCGCGGCGAGCAGTACGGGCGGTGGCACGGCGGGCCTGCGGTCCAGGGTGAAGCGGCGCACGGCGAAGGTGTCGTACTCCTCGTCGACGGTCTCCCCGGCCAGCGCCGCACGCAGGAACCGCAGCACGTCGCGGGTGCGCCGGAACGGCTCGTCGAACGGCACGGCGTTCCAGTTGCCGACGACGACCGGCGAGGACGCGCCGATGCCGAGCGCGAACCGGCCGGGGGCGGCGTCGGCCAGCGCCGCCGCGCTCATGGCCAGCAGGCCCGGGCCCCGGGTGAAGACCGGCGTGATCGCGGTGCCCAGGCGCAGCCGGGGTTGCCAGGCGGCGGCGAGCGCCAGGGGGGTGAACGCGTCGGCCCCGTTGACCTCCGAGGACCACACGTCGGTGAAGCCGGCCCGGTCGAGGGCCGCGTAGATCGCGGCGTGCTCGGCGAGCGGGATGCCGTCCAGCGGCACGGTCATGCCCCATCGCGTCGTCATCGGTCGATGGTGCCCGCTCGCCGTGCCGCAGAGCAAGATCCCGCCGAGGATCCCACACCCATCGAAGCCTAGGGATATGTACGCAGCGGCGGGAGATACTCTCCATGCGTGACCTTCTCGCTCGTCGCCCGCTCCGCCGACGGCCGCCGCCACGGCGTCGTCGTGGCGAGCAGGTTCCTGGCCGCCGGTGCGCTGGTGCCGGCCGCCGAGGCCGAGGTCGGCGCGCTCGCCACCCAGGCCCACGTCAACCTCGCCTACCGGCCGCAGGGGCTGACGCTGCTGCGCACCGGGGTGGCTGCCGCCCACGTGGTGGCCGGGCTGGTGGCCGCCGACCCGGACCGGGACCATCGCCAGCTCGGTGTGGTCGCCGCCACGGGCGCCGGCGCGACCTGGACCGGCCCCGCCTGCCACCCCTGGGCCGGGGGCCAGTCCGGGGACGGCTGGGCCGCGCAGGGCAACATCCTGGCCGGTCCGCAGGTCATCGACGCGGTCCGCGACGCCTGGCTGGGCGGGGCCGCGCTGCCGTTCGCCGACCGGCTGCTGGCCGCGCTGCGCGCCGGGGACCAGGCCGGCGGCGACCGCCGCGGCCGGCAGAGCGCCGGGCTGCTGGTGGTCGAGCGCGGCGGCGGCTACGACGGCACCGGCGACGTCCTGGTCGACCTGCGGGTCGACGACCATCCCGACCCGGTGACCGAGCTGGGTCGGCTGCTCGCGGTGCACACCCTGCTGTTCACCCGGCCCGACCCGGCCACCCTGCTCGACCTGACGGGCGCGGTCGCCGCCGAGGTCGGCGCGCTGCTGAGCGCGCTCGGGCATCCGGTCGATCCGGCGGGCCCGGAGGAGGCGCTCTTCTCCTGGGCGGGCCTGGAGAACCTGGAGGAGCGCCTGGTGCCCGGCCGCATCGACCCGGTCGTGTTGGACCACCTGCGCAAGGCCGTCCCGCACGTGCCCGCCCCGCGCCCCGAGCCGGACCCGCTCGGCGCCGACGCCTGACCCACACGCCGGGCTGTCCCCGAGGCGGGCCGCGCGGCACGGCGCCCATGGGCCCGGGCCAGGATCGGGGCCCGGATCAGCCGCCGAAGGAGAGCCAGCGCAAGCCGGCGGCGTCGACGACGGCCCGCTCGCGGACCGTGAGGGTGGCCCGGCCGGTCGCCTTGCGGATCAGCGTGAGCCGGTCCCAGCCCAGCCCGGGCGGGACCGCCCGCCCGCCGGTGAGCAGGTCGGCGACGACCTCCGCCGCGGTGGGCGTCAGCCACGGCCGCCGGTCGAGCGCCGCCGCCAGGTCCAGGCCGTGCACGCCGACCTCCACCACGCGGGTACGCAGGAACTCGCCGAGCGCCATCGCGTCGCCGTGCCGAGTGCGTACCACCCGACCCGACGGTGCGGCGTCGACGGCGTCGAGGGCGGCCCGCCAGGCCCGGTCGAAGTCGGCCACCAGGGCCGGACCGTCCAGTTCCCGGGCCTCCCGCCGGCCGGCGTCGACGCGGGCGGCGTCCACTGGCGAGGTGAACTTGGCGGCGCCGTAGTAGGTGGCGGCGTCGACCTCGGCGCGGGGCGGGGCCGGCGCGGCGAGCATGTCGACCAGCCGGCCCGCGCCGGTGCGTACGTGGGCCAGCAGTTCGCCTACGGTCCACGGCCGGCAGCCGGTCGGGCGGTCCAGGTCCGCCTCGTCGACGCCGCGCAGCACCTCGCCGAGGCGCTCGCACTCGTCGCGGAACGCCGCCCGTACGCCCTCCACCGGTCCCCTCCCCCGTCCGCCCGACCCTCTCACACCCGGCGCGGGCCGTTTCGGGGCCCACCCGGCGGGTACGCGCGGCGGGCCGACGAGAGGAGCGCCAGGGATGGCCGGGATCATGCTGCGCAGCACCGCGTTCAACGACCACGACATGCTGCCGAGCCGCTTCTCGAAGGAGGGCGGCAACGTCTCGCCCCCGCTGGAGTGGGAGCGGGTGCCGGAGTCGGCGGCCGAGCTGGTCCTGCTCGTGGAGGACCCGGACGCGGGCAGGACGCCGTTCCTGCACTGGCTGGTGACCGGGATCGCGCCGAGCGCCGGAGGGGCGCCGGAGGGCGGCGTGCCCCTGGACGGGCGCGAGTGGCCCAACGGCTTCGGCACGACCGGGTGGGGTGGCCCGCACCCGCCCCGGGGCGACGATCCCCACCGGTACTTCTTCCGGCTCTACGCGCTGGACCGGCCGCTAAAGCTGCCCGAGACGCCGCGGGCGGACGAGGTGCACCGCCTGCTCGTCGAGCGGGACGTCGCGAGCGGGACGATGGTGGGCACCTACTCCCGTTGAGCGGTCAGCCCTTGACCCGGGGCACCAGCCGGTGCACGGCGACGAGCACCAAGGCCATCACCACACCCATCGTGCCGACGATCCCGGCGGCAGTGCCGGCGTAGCCGACGAGCAGTGGCCGGCGGGCCAGCTCGCTGGGCGCGGTGCCGCGCAGGTCGACCAGCCAGCCGAGGGCGACGCCGCAGGCCACCACCGCCAGCAGGCCGCCGACGCCGAGCACCGTCGCGGCGACCCGGTGGGCGTCGGCCGACTCCACCTGCGCCTGTTCCCGCTGGGTGATCAGCAGCATCAGCCCGGCCAGCGCCGCCCAGACCCCGACCACCAGGAACGCGGCCACCGCGTCGCTGGGCCGGTGCCAGCCCGCGGAGAGGGTGGCCACGCCGGCGATCGCGGCGTAGCCGGCGCCGAGGAACGCGCCGAAGACCCGTACGGTGCGGGGCAGCACCAGCACCAGGGCCACCGCGACGGACGCGGCGACGGTGGCGTGCCCGCTGGGCAGGCTGTTGCCGGCGTAGATCCGCTCGGGGTCGATGCCGAAGTCGGGTCGGGTCAGGCCGTACTTGAGCACCTGGGTGGTGGCGTTGGCCCCGGCGATCAGCAGGGTGGCCGTGACGGCCAGGGCGATCCGGCCCCGGATCAGGGCGATGAAGCCGATCACCGCGGTCGCCGCCAGCAGTGAGACGACCGACATGGCGTTGAGGATCCGGTCCACCGGATCCTCGATGCGGTCCTGTCCGATCCGGTTGCCGGTCAGGGCGACGGTGTCGACCCACTGGCCGATCTCGACGTGCACGGCGACCCGCCACACCGCCAGGAAGGCTGCCGCCTGGACGATCGCCAGGACGACCAACCAGACCGCGGTCCAACCCCTCGCCGTCGCTCGCACCCGCACACCGTAGCGGCAGGCGCGCGCCGGCCACCGGGTGGCCTGCCGCCGGTGGACGGCTAGGTTGGTGGCGGACGTGAGGAGGGTGCGGTGAGGCGTACACCGGACGGTGCGGCGACCCCGGCGGACCGGCCGGAGACGCTCGCGGACCTGCTCGGCGGGCGCCGGGGCGCGGTCGACGCCAGCCTGCCACCGGTGGCGTTCGGGATCGGTTGGCTGCTCGGCGGGCACTCGCTCTCCGCCGGGGTGGGCGCGGCGGTGCTCACCGGCGCCGCGCTGGCCGGCTGGCGGCTGCACCGGGGCGACCGGCCGCGTTCGGTGCTGGTCGGGCTGCTGGCCGTCTGCGTGGCCGCGGTGGTCGCGGTGCGCACCGGTCGCGCCGAGGACTTCTTCCTCGTCCAACTGCTGTCGAACGCGGCGAGCACGCTGGCCTGGGTGGTCAGCATCGTGGTGCGCTGGCCGCTGCTCGGGGTGGTGGTGGGCGCGGTGCTCGGTCAGCGGACGCGGTGGCGGCGGGACCGGGCGCTGCTGCGCGCGTACGGCCGGGGCAGCTGGGTGTGGGCGGTGTCCTACGTGCTGCGGGTGGCGGTGTTCCTGCCGCTGTGGCTCGGCGGTCAGGTGGTCGCGCTGACGGTGGCCCGGGTCGCGCTGTCCTGGCCGCTGGTGGCGGCGGTGCTCGCGGTGAGCTGGGTGGTGGTGCGCCGGTCGTTGCCCGCCGGTCACCCCGGGCTGCGGCACCCGGTCGTGCCGGCCGCTGCCGCGGCGGAGCCGGCGGAAAAGTAAGGGAGAGGCCGCCACGGGGGGAGCGGCCTCTCCGGTGACGTACGTTACTCCGTCGCAGCCTCGCGCGTGATCCCGTGGTGGCCGGTTTTTCGGGCGTTTTCGCGCCCGGTGCATATCCGGGTGTGGTGGGGTGGGCCGGCTGTCCCGCTGCGTCGGCCGGTTGGCCGGCCCACCCCGGCCTGACCGTGGGAGTCAGGCCGTCCTCCGACCGGGCGTCCGTGTTCCCCCAGGCCCGGCCGGCCTCCGGGCGGGCGGGCCGCGCCACCCGCCCGGAGGAGTCGGCTCAGCCGTTGGGGAACAGCTTGCCGTAGTCGGCGTACGCCATGGCGACGTCCGCCTGCGCCCAGAACCGGTGGTACTTGAACTCCGGCTCGGGACCGCCGTCCAGGTACGCCTGGACCTTCGGCCAGGCGGGGTCGTTCTTGTAGAAGGAGCGGATGTCGACGAAGCTCTTGCCCGCGGCGATGGCGTCGCCGTTGGGCATGGTCCCCGTCCAGCCCGGCGGCACGTAGAGACCCTGGCCGGTGCTGGCGTCGTAGACGTCGTCGAAGCGGCGGTAGTCACCGCGCTTCTCCACGGTGGAGACGCCCTGGGCGTCGCTGGCGGCGTGCAGCGCGTCCAGCAGCCCCTTGGCGGTGGTCTTCGCCGCCGCGTTGCCGGACTTGGCCGCGTACGCGGTCAGGATGCGGGCGTAGGCGGCGGCGATGCCGACGTCCTGGCCCTTCACCGTGACCTCGACGTGCAGGTTGGTGTTGGGCTGCGGGTTGGCCGGGTTCCAGGTGGTCGGCTGGCCGGTCCACTTCATGTCGGACGGGATCGACCAGTTCGTGCCCAGCGTGGTGTTCGCGATCGCCCACGGCACCCACTTGTCGAGCAGTGCCTTGGCCTTGGCGTTGCCGGTCTCCAGGTACAGCTCGGCGATGCGCTGCATCGACCAGGCCTGCATGCCGAACCACTGGTTCGACGGCGGGTCGTTGTAGACCGGGTCGACGTCGTAGTACATGCCGTAGAAGGTCGACGTGCCGGCCGGGGGCTGACCGTAGTTGCCGCCCCAGCTGTTGGTCGCGCCGCCGGCGATGCCGCCCTCGGCGGACTGGAGCCAGGTGTAGAACTCCAGCTGCCGCTCCAGGCTCTTGGTCCAGTCGGTGACCGCGGTGGGCGACTTCGGCTTGAGCTCGTTGACGTTGGTCAGCGCCCACGCCGCGAAGGGGTTCTGGTAGCCGAAGTGGTTGTGGCTGGAGCCGATGCGCCACGACCAGTTCTGGTTCGGCTCGTACGCGCCGCCCCAGGCGTAGTACCAGGACATCAGGTAGTGCGCCGAGTCCTTGCCGGTGCCGGCCGGGCACGCGGAGGCCCCGACGCAGTTGCCGATCTTCTTGAAGTACTTGTCGAACATGGCGTAGCGCAGGTAGTCACCCATCTTCGCGGCCTTGGCCACGGTGGCCGCCACGTCGGCCTCCTTGCCCTGCTCCTTGGCCCAGGTCAGGGCCCAGTACGCGGCCTGCACGGCGCGGGCGTCGGCGTCGGGGGCGTTGGTGTACTTCCACTGCTTCGCCGGCGCGTTCGCCTCCTTGATGAACAGGTCGAGGTAGCCCTTGCTGCCACCGTGGGCGAAGGTGTCGCAGGACGGCTGCGGCACGGTCTCCCACACCGATTCCTGGGTGCCCCGCTGGAAGGTGTTGATGTACGCCGGCCGGGTGGTGCCGTCGCCGCAGCGGCCGAAGCCGTAGGTGTTGTCCACGTCGAGCAGCCAGTGCATGCCGTAGATGTCACCGGTGCCGTAGGTGTTCTGCAGCTCCGCGCGCAGCGGGTCCTGGCCGACCGGCACGGACGGCTCGAGCTGCGAGGGGTACTGGCTGGGCAGGTCGTGCTCGGCGGCGTACTGCGGGGTGCCGGCGGCGCCCGCGGTGGGCTGGTCGGCGTGCGACGGGATGATGTACTTCTCCATCACCGTCCAGGAGTTGTTGAACGGCGCCCAGTTCTGGGTCACCCGCCCGTACTGGGCCTCCAGCCACAGCCAGAAGCTGAACGCCTCCGAGGTCGTCTCGTGGCCGTGGTCGGGCGCCTCGACGATGAGCGTCTCGATGGAGTGGTACGGCACGCCCTCGGGGCTGAAGTAGCCCGAGTTCTTGATCTTGCCGTACTGGTCCAGGAACCGCTTGACGTAGGTGTCGTCCCCGCCGCCGCTGTCGTTGTCGATCTCGGTGGCGGTGATCGCCAACGGCGCGTACCCGGTGGCCGATGCGGTGACGGTGGCGCTGCCGCCGATCGTGTCGGCGTCCTCGGCCGCCGCGACGGTCACGTTCACCCCGGTGTTCCAGTTGCTCGGGGTCAGCGTCACCGAGGCCGGCGAGACGGTGATGTCGGTGTCGCCGGTGCGGGCCAGCGAGACCGGCACGTTGGCCGTCGGCGCGGCGCTGAGCTTGAGGTTGACCGTCGAGCTGGCGCCCTCGGTCACGCTCACCGCCGACGGGGTGGCGACCAGCACCGGACCGGACGCCGCCGCGACGGTGAAGGACTTCTCCGCGGTGGCGGTCAGGTTCGCGTTGTCGTACGCCTTGGCCTGCACCGTGTACGCGCCGGCGGGCAGGTCCTCCAGCGTGTAGCCGTACGGGGCGGTGGTGTCGGTGTTGACCAGCAGGCCGTTGCGGTAGAACTCGACCTTGCTGATCGTCCCGTCCGGGTCGGTGGCGGTGGCGCTCAGGGGCACGTCGGCGGGGGCCTCGAACGGGCCGGCCGGCACGCTCAGCCCGACCGTCGGCGGCTGCTGCTGGGTGCCGCCGCAGGTCACGCCGTTGACCGAGAAGGACGTCGGCTTCGGGTTGGCGCCGCTGTGCGTGCCGTTGAAGCCGATGCTGGTGGAGGCGCCGGTGCCGAGGTTGCCGTTGTAGGACTCGTTGGTGGCCGTGACCTGGTTGCCGGTCTGGCTCCATTTGGCCGACCAGCCCTGGGCCACCCGCTGGTCGCCGGGGAAGGCGAACTTCAACGTCCAGCCGTTGATCGGGTCGCCGAGGTTCTTGATGGTGACGTTGGCGGTGAAGCCGTTGTTCCAGTCGCTGGTCGCGTAGACCACGTCGCAGGCGGGCGCGGCCTGCGCGGCGCCGGCCGGCAGGGTCACCCCGCCGACGACGAGCGCGGCGGCGGCGACCATCGCCAGGCGGCGACGTCTTGCCAGATTTCTCATGTGCGCGGTGTCTCCTCGGACCTGGCCGGGAACGGAGGGCCCCCGGCGGGGCGCCTCCCGCGAACGGGGATTCGAGGCGCCCGGGATGGTGGTCGCCCCGGCCCGGGGCCGGGGGTGCGGCGGGCGGCGCCCCTGCTGCGGGGCGACTCCACCGGCTGCGTCGGATGCCGTACCGGAGACACCGGCTGCCCTCGGCGACCCACGCTTCGCGCGATCTGGCTCCGCGTCGCGGTGGCGACAGTCTGCCATGCATGGAAGCGCTCCCACAATGGCCGGCGGCGCAGCGCGGCAGCAACATGTTTCGATCTCGTTCTGGGGCTTTCACAAAGCCGTGACGGGCGTTACAGTCGCAACATCGGTCGATGGGAGCGCTTCCATCGACGGAGTTCCAACTGGAAGATCACCCGGGTCCGCCCACGGCGGAACCCGGGGAATCAGCCCGAGGGCTGACGGCGGGCCAGCCCGGACACCGCCGTCAGCCATCCCACCGACATGGAGGGAGGTGGATCCTCTAGCCACTCGCGTGGCCCGGCTCCCGCGCAACACGCACGACAGGACGCCAATTCCGCCCGTGCGTGTGCAGCAATGGTGGGGACGGGGGTTGCCCTCCCCCGTCCCCACACACTAAACCCCCTGCCACGATGGGAAAAGAGGCCGACGGGACTGGCCGTGTCGCCGTTCCGACCGGCCTCGTCCGCTGTCCGCCCGCACCCGCCCGGTCGACGCCCCGCGCCCCCGGCGCCCCGGCGTCCCGCGGCCGGCCACCCGAGCGCCGGCGCGCCACCCGCGCGCCCCCGCTCCCGCACCGCCGCAACGGGCGTACGACACCACACCCTTCCGCCTTCCCCGATCGTCTCCGCCCAACCGGGCGAGGCGACCGGCCGGCAGCCCCTGCCCTATGCTGGGAGCGCTCCCGGCCCGGCGGTGGCCACGCACACCATGAGGAGAACCGATGTCGATGCCCACCCCGCGCCCGCCCGACGGCGCCGCGCCCTCCGCCACCGCCCCCGCCGCCGCAACGGGCGGCCCCGCCGTGACGGACGACGGGAACCGGCCCGACGGCCTGCGCTTCCCCCCGGGCTTCGGCTGGGGGGCGGCCACCTCCGCCTACCAGATCGAGGGCGCGGCCAAGGAGGACGGCCGCGGCGAGTCGATCTGGGACACCTTCAGCCGTACGCCGGGCCGCACCCGCAACGGCGACACCGGTGACGTGGCCGCCGACCACTACCACCGGTACGTCGAGGACCTGGACCTCATGCGCGACCTCGGGCTTCACAGCTACCGGTTCTCCATTTCCTGGCCCCGGGTGCAGGCCGACGGCGCGGGCGCACCCAACCAGCGTGGGCTGGACTTCTACCGCCGCCTCGTCGACGGGCTGCACGAGCGGGGCATCGCGCCGATGGCGACGCTGTTCCACTGGGACCTGCCGCAGGCCCTGCAGGACGCCGGCGGCTGGGAGTCACGCGACGTCGCCCACCGGTTCGCCGACTACGCCGAGATCGTCTTCCGCGCGCTCGGCGACCGGGTGCCGGTCTGGCTGACCGTCAACGAGCCGAAGACGGTGGTGCAGAACGGCTACCTCGAAGGACACCACGCCCCGGGCCGGCAGGACCCGGCCGCCGCCTACCTGGTCGCCCACCACCTGCACCTGGCCCACGGGCTCGCCGTCGCGGCGCACCGCGCCACCGGCGCCGGCCGGATCGGCCCGGCGCTCAACCTGCACCCCTGCTACCCCGCCGACGGCTCCCCCGAGGCGGCCCGGGCCGCCCGGCTGCGCGACGGCTACGAGAACCGCCTCTACCTCGACCCGATCCTCACCGGCCGCTACCCGCAGGACGTGCTGGACGACCTCGGCCCCGACAGCCGGCTGGCCGGCGGCATCCGCGACGGCGACCTGGCGACCATCTCCGCGCCGGTCGACCTGCTGGCCGTGCAGTACTACACGCCCTACTACGTCGCCGCCGACGCCACGACGGTCCCCCGCTGGCCCACCTCCCAGGCGTCCTGGCAGCAGATCCACCCCGACGGGATGTACGACATCCTCACCCGGGTCACCCGCGACTACGGCCCGATCCCGCTCACCGTCACCGAGAACGGGCTGCCCACCCCCGACGCCCTCGACGCCGACGGCACGGTCGACGACGCCGGCCGGGTGACCTTCCTGCGCGACCACCTCGCCGCCGCCCACCGCGCCGTGGCCGCCGGCGTGCCGCTGGAGAGCTACCACGTCTGGTCCCTGCTCGACAACTTCGAGTGGGACGCGGGGTACGACGAGCGCTGGGGACTGGTCTACGTGGACTACCAGACCCAGCGGCGCGTGCTCAAGCGCAGCGCGCACTGGTACCGCCAGGTCATCGCCGCCAACGGTCTCTGACCGCCCGGCACCCTCCACCCCGGCGCCGCTCGACGGTGCCGGGGTGGACACGCCGGGGTGGCCGACGTCCGGTCAGCGGGGCAGGGCCTGCTGCAACTCCGCCCGCAACGCCGGGGTGAGCATCTCCCCCGCCTGCTTGGCCAGCCGCGCCATCTCGTAGCCGACGACGCCGATGTCGGCCTCCGACCCGGCCAACGTGGCCAGGATGGATCCGTCGCGCACCTGCATGACCAGGAAGTAGCCGCGTCCCATCTCGACGACCGTCTGCTTGACGACGTCCCCGTCGAACATCTGCGCCGCGCCCGCGGTGATGCTCATCAGCCCCGAGGTCACCGCGGCGAGCTTGTCGGCGTGGTCGCGGGGCAGATGGTCGGAGATCGCGACCAGCAGGCCGTCGGAGGAGACCACGATGGCGTGCACCACCCCCGGCACCCGTTCCGTGAACCCGCTGACCAGCCAGCTCAGGTCGCGGGCCTCCCGGCTCAACGTCGTCATCGCTGTCCCCCTTCGGTGCGTACGCCGCCCGGCGGCATGGAAATCTCCGTGGTGTCCTCGGCCTCGGCCCGCCGTACCCCGCTGTAGAGCCGGGACAGCATCCCCCCGACCGCCTCCGGGTCCAGGTCCTGACGCGCCACCGGCTGTTGCGGTCGCGCCGGCCGGGTGACGGCGGAGAGCTGCGCCATCGGCACCCGCACGGGCAGGCCGCGCTCGTTGGTGCCGCCGGTGACCGGGACGGCCGGCGGCGTGGGCGAGGTCGGCGGCGCCGGATCGGGCGACGGGCCCTGCCGGGACCACCACCCCCCGCCGGCCGACGCGGCCGGCCGGGCCGCCGGGGCGAGCACGTCCTCGGCCCGTACCGGGACCGACCGGGCCTGCCGGGGCGGGGCATCCGCCCGCGACCCCGACGCCGGCAGCTCACGCGCCGGCCGCGCGCCGTCCCACGCCGGTGGTCGCCCGGCCACGGGCAGCTCGCCGGTGGGCGGCCCGCCGTCCCACGCCCCACCGGCCGCCGTGGCGGACAGCATCCGCGTCGGTACGGGCGCCTCCCGCTCAGGGGCGGCAGTCAGCAGGCCGCCGGGCAGCCGTACGCGGGCGACGAGGCCCTCCTCGCCGCCGGCCAGACGCACCTCGACGCCGAGCCGGGCGGCCAGGTGGCTGACCACGAACAGGCCCATCCGCTCGACCGTCGCCACGTCGGCCGCCGGCGGGGTGGCGAGGGCGGCGTTCGCCTCGGCCAGCGCGGCGGCGCTCATCCCGATCCCCCGGTCGACGATCTCGATGAGCGCGCCGGCGCCCTCGGCCCGTGCGCTGACCGTCACGACCGTGTCCGGGCGCGAGAAGGAGGTGGCGTTCTCCAGCAGCTCGGCGAGGATGTGGACCAGTTCGCCGACGGCGTGGCCGACGACGTGCAGGTCCGCCACCGACCCGTGCCGGACCCGCTGATACTGCTCGATCTCCGCGCTGGCGCCGAGCAGCATCGCGCCGAGCCCCGCCGGCCGGTTCCACCGGCGGGTGGCCTCCGTTCCGGCGAGGACCAGCAGGCTGTCGTCGTTGCGCCGCATCCGGGCGGCCAGGTGGTCGAGCTTGAAGAGGTTCTCCAGCTGGTCCGGGTCGCTCTCCTCGCGCTCCAGGTCGTCGAGCAGCTCCAGCTGGCGCTCCACGAGCACCTGGCTGCGCCGGGCGAGGTTGACGAACATCGCGTTGACGTTGCGCCGGGTGGTCGCCTGCTCGACGGCGACGTTGACCGCGCTGCGGTGCACCGCGACGAACGCCTCCGCCAGCTCGCCGATCTCGTCGAGCGAACGGACCACCGCCGGCGGGACCTCGATCGCGGGTACGCCCCCGGTCACGGTGCGCAGGCGGTCCAGGGCGTCCGGCAGCTCCATCTGGGCGATCCGCAGCGCCTGGCCGCGCAGCAGCCGCATCGACCGGGCGATGGAACGGCCGATGAGGACGGAGGTGAGCAGGGCCACCAGCAGCACCGAGAGGATGCTGCCGACGACCAGCAACGTGGTGCGCAGCTGCGACGCGCTCACCTCGTCGGCCTGCCGTACGGCGTCGTCGAGCACCGACGCCTCGATCCGGCGGAGCAGCTCCTGGCGTTGCTCGCCGGCCGCCCACCACTGTGGCGCCGGCAGCACGCTCGGCGCGGCGGACCCGCTCGGCAGGCTCTGCTCCTCCAGCCGGGTGGCCGCCAGGAACGCGGGATCCGTCGAGGTCTCGTCGTAGCGACGGACCTGCTCGGTGGTGGCGGCGACCCGGAACGCGCCCAGCGCGGTCAACTGCTGGGCGCGCAGGTCGGCCAGGAGCACCTGCTCCTCCACGCCGTACCGTCCGGCGCGGGCGGCCTCGTAGAGCTGGGCCCGGACCCGCGAGGAGAGCTCCTTGACCCGGGCGAGCTGCACGTAACGCAGCACCGCGTCGCTGAGGGCGGGCCGGTCCTCGCCCGGCGAGGGCTCGGCGAGCAGGTGCAGCAGGGCGTCGACGGCCCGGTGGTAGTTGCTCAGGATGGTGTCGCTGCCCAGCACCGCCGGGGGGATCGCGGCCCGGATGTAGGCGACCTGCTCGTAGGTCTCCAGCACCTCGGAGTAGGCGACCCGCCAGGAGGCGTCGGCGTCGGCCAGCGGCTTGGCGGCCCGGCGCAGGTCGCGCAGCGCCTGGTCGGTGGCGGCCTGCAGGGGCTTCAGCACGACGATCGCCGCGTCCCGGTCGGCGCCCGCGCCGCCCCGGCGCAGCTCGCCCAGCTCACCGGCGGCCCGGTCGCGTTCCTGCTGGAGCTGGTGCACCAGCGCGACGATCTCCCGGCCGATGCCCACCTGCTGGGCGAAGTCGCCCAGCGCGGTCGTCCGCCCCACCAGGGTGTGGGTCTGCACGCCGGCCAGCACCAGGAACGCGACCGAGGGGATGACCAGCACGGTGACGAGCTTGGTACGCATCCGCCAGTCCCGCAGCCGGAACGGGGAACGGCGGCGGTGCGGTACGACCCGGACGTCGAACCGGCGCCGCCGATGCTGCGACACCGTGTCGTCGGGCGGTTCCGGACCTGCCCCCACACCTACCTCCTCCCTGTCCCGCGTCCGCCGCGAGCCGGGGAGCGGAGTCCATCCAACCAGGCCCCCGAGCGGTGTCAACGGGGCGGGCGGAGGTGCTACTCAGGAGGGTGAGGCGGTCTCGTCCGTCCGGACGATGGCGGCGAGCCGGGAGGCGTCACCGACGCGGCCCAGGGCCACCAGCGCCGCGCCGCTCGCCCCGACCTCCGGGTTGCTGCCGTACCACACGGGCCGGGGGGCGAGGGCCGCGGCGAACGTCGTACGCCACCAGCGGGAGGCGGCCATGGCGCCCCCGCCGAGCACCACCTCGACCGGCTCGTCGACGGTGGACTCCAGCACGACGAGGTCGTCGGCGACCAGGTCGCACAGGCCCCGCATCAACCCGGCCAGGATCTCCACCGCGCTGGTGCCGAAGCTCAGGCCGCCGAGCGCGCCCGAGCCCGCCGGGGCCATCCCGGGCGGCCGGTCGCCGCCGAAGCGGACGTTCACCGGCAGGCCGCCCTCGTGCGGCACCCGGGCCAGGGCGGCCTCCAGCTCGCTGCCCCCGGGCAGCCGCAGCTCGCGGTCGGCCCAGGCGAAGAGGTTGCCGCCGGAGGAGTACGCGGCGCCGGTCACCACGTGGTGGTGGTCGACCCGGTAGCGCCAGAGCTCCCCGGGCAGTGGCGGCATGGCCTGTCCCACCGGGACGTGCTGCACCAGCCGGACCGCCGCCGACGTGCCGACCGTCACCGCTGCCCGGCCCGGCTCGACGCAGCCCGAGCCGACGTTCGACGCCGCGCCGTCGCCCACCGGGCCGGCCCAGGGCGCCTCGGCGAGCTGCGGCCAGCGCCGCGCGTACGCCGGCCGCAGCCGGCCCCGCCACCCGATCGGGCCCAGCTCGGGCAGCTCGTCGGCGCGGCTGCCGGCCAGCGCGCACGCCTCGGCGTCCCAGTCCAGCGTCTGCAGGTCCAGCAGGCCCGTGCCGGAGGCCTGGGAGATCGACATCGGCGCCGAGTCGAGAAGCTCGCCCAGCACGTACTCGGCCAGGCCGGCGAACCGGGCTATCCGGCCGCCGGTGTGCTCGCGCAGCCAGGGCAGCCGGACCGACCAGTAGCAGCGGTGCCACCACGTGCCGGTGCGCCGGTGGAAGTCGTCCGGGTCGGCCGGGCCGGCCGACCCCGCGGGGGCCTCGGGGCGGGTGTCCAACCAGGTCAGCACCGGCCCGAGGGGCGCGCCGTCGGCGCCGACGGGGACCACCGAGTGCCACTGCGCGGACGTCGCCACCAACGACACGTCGCGCAGGTGCCCGCCTTCGGCCAGCTCGTCCAGGCACGCCGCCAGGCAGGCCAGGTAGCCGGGGCCGTCCAGCGTGCCGGTGCCGTCGTCGTGCACGGCGAGGCTCACCTTGCGCCGGGCCAGCGCGCCGGGCAGCGGACGGGCGTCCGTGTCCAGCACGAGGCCGCGTACCGAGGAGGTGCCCAGGTCGAGCGCGAGAATGTTCATCGCGGGTCAAGTTACCCGGTGCGCCGCGATGCGGCGTCCCAGCGGGTGGGCCGTACGCCCGATCGGCGCTCCGGTGCCCGCGCACAGCCGTAGGATGGTCGCATGCACGCGCACCTGTCCTGCTGGTGGCCCGCCGACCCGGCGGCCGTCCCCCGCGCGTAGCTTCCCACGCGGCCGCCCGACGAGGCGGCCGCCGGTCTCTCCCCCGGCCCTGACGGTCGCCCCGCCGGGCGCCGCCCGGCCCGAGGAGACCCCCATGACCGACCTGACCGAGCTGCTCGCCGCCGTCACCGGCGGCGGCGACCCGGGCCCGTTCGCGCTCGTACGCCACGAGGGCGCCGCCCACCTGGAGCTGTTCACCGGCACGGTACGCACGGCGGACCGGCTCGCCGACCTCCCGCTGCCCGACGGGGCGCCCGGCCCCCGCACCCTGGCGCTGGTGCCCTACCGGCAGGTCGTCGAGCGGGGCTTCGCCTGCGTCGACGACGGCCTCCCGCTGGAGTACCTCGAGATCGCCCGGCACGGGCGCATCGAGCTGGCCGAGGCGCTCGCCGCGCTGCCCGACGTGCCCGTACGCACCGCCGGCGCCGGCTTCGACGTCACCGACGACGAGTACGCCGCCACCGTCGGGCGGGTGCTCGCCGAGGAGATCGGCCGCGGCGAGGGCGCGAACTTCGTCATCCACCGCTGCCTGCGCGCCACCGTGCAGGGGCCGCCACTGGTCGCCGCGCTGGCCGCGTTGCGCCGGCTGCTGCGGGGCGAGCGTGGGGCCTACTGGACGTTCCTGGTGCACACCGGCACCCGGATCCTGGTCGGGGCGAGCCCGGAGCGGCACGTCAGCGTCGACGACGGCCTGGTCATGATGAACCCGATCAGCGGCACCTTCCGGCACACCGGCACGCTCGCCGACCGGGCCGCGCTGCTGCGCTTCCTCGCCGACCCCAAGGAGGTCGAGGAGCTGTACATGGTGCTCGACGAGGAGCTGAAGATGATGGCCACGGTCGCCGAGCACGGCGGCCAGGTGGTCGGGCCCCACCTCAAGGAGATGTCCCACCTGGCCCACACCGAGTACCTGCTCGCCGGGCGGGGCACGAAGGACGTGCGCGAGGTGCTGCGGGAGACCATGTTCGCGCCCACCGTCACCGGCAGCCCGATGGAGAACGCCTGCCGGGTCATCGCCCGGCACGAGCGCGTCGGGCGGCGCTACTACGCCGGGGTGCTGGCGCTGCTCGGGCGCGACGACGCCGGCCGGCAGACCCTGGACGCGCCGATCCTGATCCGCACCGCCGAGATCTCCCCCGCCGGCGAGCTGCGGGTGCCGGTCGGAGCCACCCTGGTGCGGCACTCGACGGCCGAGGGTGAGGTGGCCGAGACGCACGCCAAGGCGGCCGGCGTGCTGGCCGCGCTGGGTCTCGGCCCGCAGGCGCCCGCAGGCGGCCCGGAGCCCGCCGTACGCCTCGCCGACGACCCGGAGGTCCGGGCCGCGTTGGCCGCCCGCAACGCGCCGCTGGCCCGGTTCTGGCTGGACCAGCGGTCGCCGGGAGCCGGTGGCCTGCCCGGGCTGGCCGGGCTGGCCGGCCGGCGGGCGCTGATCGTCGACGGCGAGGACACCTTCACCGGCATGCTGGCCCACCAGCTCGGCGCGCTCGGCCTGGCCGTGACGCTGCGGCCGTGGCACAGCACCGGCGGCGTGCACGGCCACGACCTGGTGGTGCTCGGCCCCGGTCCGGGTGACCCGGGCAGCGCCACCGAGCCGAAGATGCGCACGATGCGCGGGATGCTCGCCGGGTTGCTCGCCGAGGGCCGGCCGACGCTGGCCGTCTGCCTGGGTCACCAGCTGCTCGCCGGCCTGCTGGGGCTGGCGCCGCACCGCCGGGACGCGCCCTACCAGGGTCTCCAGCGGGAGGTGGACGTCTTCGGCACCCGCCGCCGGGTCGGCTTCTACTCCACCTTCACGGCGCGCGCCGACGTCGACCGGATGGCCACCCCGTACGGCCCGGTGGAGCTGGCCCGGGATCCGGCCGACGGCGCGGTGCACGCCCTGCGCGGGCGGGGGTTCGCGGGGGTGCAGTTCCATCCCGAGTCGGTGCTGAGCCCCGACGGCGTGGCCGTGCTGGCCGACCTGCTGGGCGGGCTGCTGCCGGCGCCGGTCGGGGGGCCGCCCGCGGCGGACGGGAGGTCGTCGGGGCGGCCGGGTGCGCATGGTCGCCTCGATCGGGGGTAGGGGTGCTGCGACCGGCGGTCCGGATCGGGTCGAGAGCCCCCGCCCGGACCGCCGGTCGCGGTGGCGCAGCCGGCCCGGTCGGGTTGACGGCGGGTCAGCCGGGCAGGCCCGCCTTCAGCGCCGCACCGATCTGCACGGCCCGCCTGACGGTCAGGGCGGTGGCGCCGAGCGCGATGTCGTCCGGCGCCGTCTCGCCGTTGTTGCTGGTGTGCGAGGCGCCGTAGGGGTTGCCGGCGACGAACTGGCTCGGGTCGGTGTAGCCGGGGGT
Source organism: Micromonospora sp. CPCC 205546 (assembly GCF_036902715.1). Taxonomy (NCBI): domain Bacteria; kingdom Bacillati; phylum Actinomycetota; class Actinomycetes; order Micromonosporales; family Micromonosporaceae; genus Micromonospora; species Micromonospora sp. CPCC 205546. The sequence goes on along the minus strand of NZ_JBAKHL010000021.1, from coordinate 79,901 downwards.
CACCACGACACCGCCCCAGTGGTAGAAGACGTTGAACATCGACAGCAGGGTGGCCTCCTGCCCGCCGTGCAAGGTGGCCGTCGAGCAGAACGCCGAATAGACCTTGTTCGCCAGGGCGCCCTGCGACCACAGCGGTCCGGTGGTGTCCATGAACTGCTTGAGCTGGGCGGCCATCACGCCGTACCGGGTCGGGGTCCCGAAGATCACCACGTCGGCCCAGGACAGGTCGTCGAGCTGCACCTCGGGGACGTCCTGGGTCTCCATGTGGTGCGCGTGCCAGCCCGAGTTCGAACGGATCGCCTCGTCCGGCGCCAGCTCACGCACCTTGCGCAGGCGCACCTCCGCACCAGCCTCACCGGCGGCCTCGCACGCCGCCTGCGCCATCTGGTAGGTGATGCCGGTGGCGCTGTAGTAGATCACCGCGACCTTGGTCTGGGCAGCCATCGGATGTTTCCCTCCTCATGTCGGGTCAGCTCCCGCGACTACCCGATGCTTACGCCGTCAAACGGTGCTCGGATCTGCTGGCCCACCCGCGCCGGGCGCGCCCCGCGTACCCGCGCCCGTCCGCCGCGAGCGATGCTGGGGGCATGGAGATCAGAGCCGCGACGCGCGACGACTGGCCGCTGATCTGGCCCTTCCTGCGACGGATCGTGGCGGCCGGTGAGACGTACACCTGGCCGCGCGACGTCGACGGCGAGCGGGCCCGGACGATGTGGCTGGTGCCGCCGCCGGGCCGCACGGTCGTCGCGGTCGACCCGGACGGCACGGTGCTCGGCTCGGCGAAGTTGGTGCCCAACCAGCTCGGGCCGGGCGACCACGTCGCCAACGCCAGCTTCATGGTCGCCCCGGCCGCCGGCGGGCGCGGGGTGGGGCGGGCCCTGGGCGAGCACGTGCTGGCGCTCGCCCGCGCCGACGGCTACCGGGCCATGCAGTTCAACGCCGTGGTGGCGACCAACACCCGCGCGGTGGCGCTCTGGCGGTCCCTCGGCTTCGAGGTGGTCGGCCGGGTGCCGGAGGCGTTCCGCCATCCCGTCCAGGGCTTCGTGGACCTGCTCGTCATGCACCGCCGCCTCTGAGGACCGGCCGCCCGCGGCGACTCAAGATGTCCGCAAGTTTCGATGCGTTCCGGTGCGGGTGCGGCCGCCGACCGGGGATCCTGGTCCCACCGGTGCCGGCGGACCGGCAACCGCCCGGCACCGGCCGACCCGAACGGGGGATCGCGCTTGGCCGGCAGCGTCGCCGGCGAAGCGCGGTCAGGGGCGCCGGTCAGGTGTCGAGGCGGTCGCGCAGGTCGTCGACCTCCCGCTGGATCCGGTCCACGCCGCCCTGGTCGTTGAGGAAGGTGGTGATCCCGGCGGCGAAGGCCAGCCCGATCAGCACCGCCAGGGCGCTGAGCACCAGGCCGCCGATCGCCACGCCCCGGCCCGTCACCCCGGGCCGGCCGGCCATCTTGAGACCGACGATGCCGAGGATCACGCCGATGACGCCGAGCAGCAGGCCGATCCAGGACAGGATCACCGTCAGCACGCTGATCAGCGCGGCCACCCCGAAGACCAGTGCGAAGGCGGCGGCGGCGCTGGTCTTGGCGGCCGGGCCGCCGCGGCCGGCACGGGTCGTGACGCCGGCACCCCGGGCCGGCTCGCTGGACGCGGTCATGTCGCTCCCTCCGGGCGCGCGGACGGCACGCCTGCTGGCCGGCCGCTTTCCCGCTACGACGGCGGTCATGCGTCGGATGTCGGGGGTCGGCCCTACGCTGGTGTCCCACCCGATCCGAGGAGCCTGATGCCGGCGGAGCTGACCGGGCGCGAGGCGCTCGCACTACGGATGACCAGCCTGCTGCTCCGCCCGCATCCCACGGCGCGCCCGACCGGGGTTGCCGACGTGGTGCGGTGGTTCGGGGCCATGCAGGCGCAGGACCTGGCCAGCGGCATGTGGTCACTCGGGGCGCGGCTGCCCGCGCTCGGCCACGCCGACGTGCACGCCGCGCTCGAACGCCGGGAGGCGCTGCGCACCTGGCCGATGCGGGGCACCGTGCACCTCGTGCCGCCCCGCGACGCCCGCTGGATGCTGGAGCTGACCGGCGTACGCTCGCTGGCCGGCGCCGCCACGCGCCGCGCCCAGCTCGGGCTGGCCGAGGCCGACGCGGCCCGCGCGCTCGACGTGCTCGGGGGCGCGCTGGCCGGCGGCGGCCGGCTCACCCGGGCACACTGCCTGGCCGCGCTGCGGACCGCCGGGATCGACACCGGCGACCAGCGCGGATACCACCTCCTCTGGTACGCGAGCGTCCGCGGCGTCACCTGCCTCGCGCCCAACGTGGGCGTCGAGCAGACCTTCGCCCTGCTCGACGAGTGGGCGCCCGAGGCGCACCGGCCGGAGCGCGACGAGGCCCTCGCGACCCTCGCCCACCGCTACGTCCGGGGCCACGGGCCGGTCACCGCCCGGGAGTTCGCCGGTTGGACGGGGCTCACGCTCACCGACGCGCGCCGGGGCTTCGCGGCGGCCGGCGACGCCCTCACGACGGTGCGGGTCGACGGGCAGGAGGCGCTGGTCGACGTGGCCCTGCTCGACGCGTCCCGCGCGCCGGTCGACGACCTGCTGGTGCTGCCCGGCTTCGACGAATACCTGCTGGGCTTCAAGGACCGCTCGCTGATGCTCGATCCCGCCCACGCCGACGCGATCGTGCCCGGCCGCAACGGCGTCTTCCAGGCGACGGTCGTGCGCGACGGGCGGGTCGTGGGCACCTGGAAGCGCGCGGTCGGCAGGAGCCGGGTGACGGTCACCGTGTCGCCTCTGGTGCCCCTCGACGAGCGGTGCCGGGCCCGGGTGCAGGGCGCGCTGAGCCGCTACGCCGACTTCCTGGGCCTGCCGCTCCGCGTCGACTGGTCCGCCTGAGCGCCGGCGGCCCCACCGGTCCCATCCGTCCCATCGGTGCCTGGCGTCCCGGCAGTGCGTCGGGCCCGCGGCGCTGCTCCTATCCGGCCGGCCGTCGACGAATCCGTGCCGGCCGGCGGGGTATCCGCCCCATGAACCGAGAGGGAGGTAGACGACCATGAGGCTCAACGAACAGCAGGCCAACTCGCTGTACGGGCAGGACGTCAAGGACCGCTCGGGCTCGAAGATCGGGAGCGTGGGTCAGATCTGGGCCGACGCCGCCGGCGAGCCGACCTGGGTCAGTGTGAAGACCGGCCTGATGGGCCACAAGGAGTCGATGGCTCCGCTGGAGAAGGCCCGGATCACCGACGCCGGGCTCGCGGTCGACTACGACAAGTCCACCGTGAAGGACGCTCCGGCCGTGGACGCCGGCACCGACCAGCCGCTGGACACGGCGCAGATCGAGCAGCTCTACGCGCACTACCGCCTGACGCCGCAGGCCCCGCGGGCTCCGCAGCCCCCGCCGACCGCCGGTCGGGGACGGGCGCCGGCGGCCGGCGAGGACCTGATCCGCTCGGAGGAGCGGCTGCGGGTCGGCACGGAGAGCCAGCCCGCCGGTGCGGCCCGGCTGCGCAAGTACGTGGTGACCGAGGACGTGCACACCACCGTGCCCGTCGAGCACGACGAGGTGCGCGTGGAGCGGGAGCCCATCGCCGCACGCGACGCGCGCGGCATGCGCGCCGACATCGGCGAGGCCGAGCAGGAGATGACCCTGCGGGCCGAGCGACCGGTGGTCGCCAAGGAGACGGTGCCCGTGGAGCGGGTCCACCTGGCCAAGGAGGAGGTCGTCGAGGAACAGCCCATCGACGACCAGATCCGTCGCGAGCGGGTGGACGCGGACATCCCGGAACGTAGCCGGCGACGCCGCTGACCGATGACACGACGACGGGCGGGTGGGTCGGTTTCGACCCACCCGCCCGTCCTGTCCTCCGTCGCGACGGCGACCGGTGCCGCCGTGGTGGCATACGTCAGTCGGCGAGCGCGCCGGCCGCGCGCCCCTCGTGCAGGGTCAGGTTGCGCCCGTTGGTCGGGTCGAACAGGTGGATCTTCTCGAGGTTGAACCAGACCCGGCGGTTCTGCCCCTCCTCGACCGGGGACTCGGCCGACAGCCGGGTCACCAGGCTGGCGCCGCCGCCGCTGAAGTCGGCGCCCGCGTCGGCGGCCAGCTCCTCCAACTCGGCGGCGCTGGCCCGCTCCCCCTCGACGCTGAAGTAGACGTACTTGTCGGAGCCCATGGACTCGACGATGTCGACCGGCGCCTCGAACTCGATGCCCCGGCGGCGGGTGTCGTCGTCGATCAGCGCGGCGTCCTCGAAGTGCTCCGGCCGGATGCCGAGGATCAGCTCGCGCGGGGCGTCGGCCCCCTCCAGCTCGCGCCGGATCCGCTCGCCGATCGGCACGTCGCCCAGCGCCGTACGCAGGCTGCCGTCCTCGACCGCGGCGTGCAGGAAGTTCATCGACGGTGAGCCGATGAAGCCGGCGACGAAGAGGTTGCGCGGATTGTCGTACAGCTCCTGCGGCGGTCCGACCTGCTGCACCGCGCCACCCCGCATGATCACCACGCGGTCTCCGAGGGTCATCGCCTCGGTCTGGTCGTGGGTCACGTACACGGTGGTGGTGCCGAGCTTCTTCTGCAGGCGCGACACCACGGTGCGCATCTGCACCCGCAGCTTGGCGTCCAGGTTGGACAGCGGCTCGTCCATGAGGAACGCCTTGGGCTGCCGGACGATCGCGCGGCCCATCGCGACCCGCTGGCGCTGGCCGCCGGAGAGGTTGGCCGGTTTGCGGTCCAGCAGCGCCGACAGCTCCAGGACCTTCGCCGCCTCCTCCACCTTGCGGTGGATCGTGTCCTTGTCCAGCTTCGCCAGGCGCAGTGGGAACGCCATGTTCTCCCGGACGGTCATGTTCGGGTAGAGGGCGTAGGACTGGAACACCATCGCGATGTCGCGGTCCCGGGGCGCCTTGTCGTTGACCCGCTGGCCGCCGATGCGCAGCTCGCCGGAGCTGATGTCCTCCAGGCCCGCGATCATGTTGAGGGTGGTGGACTTCCCGCAGCCGGAGGGACCGACCAGGATGACGAACTCCCCGTCGGCGATCTCCAGGTCGACGTCGGCCACCGCGACGGTGCCGTCGGGGAACTTCTTGCTCACCTTGTCGAGCACGATGTCAGCCATGAGTACCACCTATCCCTTGACTGCGCCGGAGGTCAGGCCGGAGACGATGCGGCGCTGGAAGAAGAGGACGAACAGGATGATCGGAATCGTGATCACCACGGCGGCGGCGCAGATCGCCCCGGTGGGGTCCTCGAACTGCGACTCGCCGGTGAAGAACGACAGCGCCACCGGCACCGTGCGGGCCCGCTCGGTGGAGGTCAGGGTGATGGCGAACAGGAAGTCGTTCCAGCAGAAGATGAAGACCAGGATCGCCGTGGTGAACAGTCCCGGCGCGGCCAGCGGGGCGATGACCCGCCGGAACGCCTGGGCCTGTGTGGCGCCGTCCATCTTCGCCGCCTTCTCCAGGTCCCACGGGATCTGCTTGAAGAACGCCGACAGCGTGTAGATCGCCAGCGGCAGGGCGAAGGTGATGTACGGCAGGATCAGGCCCGGCCAGGTGTCGAAGAGGCCGAGCTGGCGTTCGATCTCGAACAGCGGCGACACGAGCGACACCTGCGGGAACATCGCGATCAGCAGGGACACCCCGACCAGCAGCCGCTTGCCGGGGAAGTCGAGCCGGGAGATCGCGTACGCGGCCATGGCGCCGAGCACCACGGCGATCACGGTGGCGATCAGGGCGATGCCGATCGAGTTGACCAGGGCCCGGACGAACTGGTCGGTCTGGAAGATCGTCCGGTAGTTGTCCAGCGTCCACTCCTGCGGGATGAACTTCCCGTCGGTCAGGGTCGCCGGGGTCTTGAACGACAACGACATGATCCAGAGCACCGGCACCAGCGCGAAGACGACCACGATGGCGTCCAGCAGGCCCCAGCGCAGCTTGGCCCGGGTGGTGGTGTCAGCCATCTCAACGCCTCTCCCCGTCGTCGCTGCCGGGGGCAGCGGTACCGAACAGCTTCACGAAGACGAAGGCGATGATCGCCACGGCGAGGAAGATCAGCACCGACATCGTCGACCCGATGCCGAGGTTCAGGCCCCGGATCAGGTTGTTGTAGGCGAGCATCGACACCGACGAGGTCTCGTTGCCGCCCGCGGTCAGCACGAAGATGTTGTCGAACACCCGGAACGCGTCCAGGGTGCGGAACAGCAGCGCGACCAGGATCGCCGGCTTCATCACCGGCAGCATCACCTTGGTGAACCGCTGCCAGGAGGTGGCGCCGTCGGTGGAGGCCGCCTTGAGCAGGTCCTCCGGCACCAGGGCCAGGCCGGCCATGAGCAGCAGCGCCATGAACGGCGTGGTCTTCCAGATCTCGGCCAGCATGATGATCGCCAGCGAGCTGGCGCGCTCGGTCAACGGCGCGCCGTCGCTGAACAGGTTGGCCAGGTAGCCGGTGCCCGGCGTCCACGCGTACCGCCAGGAGAAGGCCGCGACGACCGTGACGATGCCGTACGGGATCAGCGCGGAGGTCCGCACGAGGCCCCGGCCGACCAGCGTGCGGTGCATGATCAGCGCCAGGCCCATGCCGAGCACCAGCTCGACGGCGACGGTGACCACCGTGATCAGCGCGGTGACCCCGAACGCCGTCCACCAGAACTCGTTGGTCAGCACGGTGACGTAGTTCTCCAGCCCGACGAACTCGCGTTCGGCGGGGAAGCGCAGGTCGTAGCGCTGCAACGACAGCCAGACCGAGTAGATGATCGGGTAGGCGGTCACCAGCAGCATGACCAGCGCGGCGGGCGCGCAGAGCAGCCAGCCCAGCCGGCGCTCGGCCCTCTTGTTCTCGCTGAGCGGGGCCTTGCGGCCCCGGCCGGCGCGCCGGGTCGGCGCCGTGGCCCGGTCGGCGGTCTCCTCGGCGGCGACCTCGGCGCCCGCCGGGGTGGCGTTGACGCTCATGCCGCCACCTCCCGACCGTCGGCGTCGAGGCGCCGGGTGCGCTCGCTCACGGCAGGACCCCCTTCGATTCGAGGGCGTCCGCGATGGCGTCGCGCAGCTCGTCGGCGGTCTGCTCGGGCCGGATCGCCGACGGCGGCGACAGGATCGCCGACATGACGGTGGAGATGCTCTGGTACGCCGGGGTCAGCGGGCGGACCGCCGGCTCCTTGAGCTCTTCGAGGATGGTGTCCTTCATCGGGTACGCCTCGGCCATCTCCGGGTCGTCGTAGACCTTCTCGATGGTCGGCGGCACCCCGTCGTTGACGGCGGAGAACTTCTGGTTCTTCTCGTTGCGGATGCAGCGGGCCGCCTCGAAGGACTCCTCCGGGTGCTTCGAGTAGGCGCTGACCGCCATGTTGATCCCGCCGATGGTGACCTTGCTCGGGGTGTTCTCGTCGACGCCCGGGACGCGCGCCCAGCCGACCTTCTTCGCCAGCTCCGGGTCGGCCTCCTGCATCGCCGGATAGACGAACGGCCAGTTGACCTGGAAGGCGCCGTCGCCGGACTGGAACTCCAGCCGGACCGGGTCCTCCGTGGCGTTGCTGAACGACGGCGACGTCACGCCCGACGTGGCGAAGCGCTGGAGCTGCTCCAGCGCCCGCACGGTGCCGGCGTCCATCACGGCCTGCTTGCCGTCGTCGCTGAGGATCTTGCCGCCGGCGCTCTCGGCGAGGGTGTTGTAGAGGACGACGAGGCCCTCGTACTGGGCGCCCATGGTGAGCACCCGGTACGGCTTGCCCTGCTGCTTCAGCTCCTGGGCGGCGGAGATCATCTGGTCCCACGTCTTCGGCGGCTGCGGCACCAGGTCCTTGCGGTACCAGAGCAGCTGGACGTTGGTGTTCTTCGGCGCGCCGTAGAGCTTGTCGGAGTAGCGGGCGGTCTCCAGCGGGCCGGCGAGGGTGCCCTGCTCGACCTCGGCCCGGTCCTGCCCGGTCCATTCCCTGATCCAGTCGGCGCTGGCGAACTCCTGCGTCCAGGTCACGTCGAGGCCGAGGACGTCCATGCCGGTGTCCTGCGCGGCCAGCCGGCGGACCATCTGCACCCGCTGGTCGTCGGCCTGCCGGGGCAGCACCCGGTAGACGATCTTGTAGCGCCCCTGGGCCTGCGCGTTGCAGTCGTCGACGACCTTTTGCAGGTTCTGCTCCGGCGGGTAGTACAGGTTGATCGTGGGCGTACCGCCGTCCCCGCCGGATCCGCAGGCGGCCGCCATCGGCGCCACCAGCGTCAACGCCGCGGCGGCAGCCACCGCGCGCACGCGCGGCCGCCGTCGGCGTCGGGCCTTGTCAGGGTCGCTCATCACCCCTCCCCTCGTGTCGGCCAAAGGCCGGGGTGAGGCTCCGCGCCCCGGCGCACGGCGAGCCGTTCGGGCGTCTGACCAGCAGTTCCGTCGCCCGGACGTTTCGTGGCCACACACTGCCCGACCTGCGAAGTTGCGAAACCTGACGCTGGTGGGGCGGGGCCGACAGCGCCGGCGGTGGTGCGGATCACCACCGTGCGGGTCGGGCCGGACGCCCGTAGGCTCGGCCGATGGACGCCACCTTCTTCCTCGACCCCGCCTGCCCGTGGACCTGGCGCACCTCCCGTTGGCTGGTCGCGGTCGCCGACGCCCGGAGCCTGCACATCGAGTGGCGGGCGTTCAGCCTGGCCATCCTGAACTCGGGGCGGGTGCCGCCGGAGCACGCCGAGGCGATGACCGCCTCCAGCCGGGCGCTGCGGCTGGTGGAGGCCCTGCGCGCCGAGGGCCGCCACGACGACGTCGCGCGCTTCTACGCCGAGGTCGGCGCGCGCAGCCACGACGTGGGCAACCCGCTGTCGGAGAAGATCGTGGACGCGGCCGTCGAGGCGGCGGGCCTGGGTGCCGCCGCGCCGGCGCTCGACGACGACCGCTGGGACGAGGCGGTACGCGAGTCGCACGCGCTGGCGTACGCCTCGGCCGGCCCGGACATCGGCGCGCCGGTGCTCATGGTGCCCGGCGCCGAGCGGGGCGTCCACGGCCCGATCCTGACCGAGGTTCCCGGCACCGACGACGCCCTGACGATCTGGGACTCGCTGCTCCCCCTGATCCGGATGCCCGCCTTCCACGAGGTCAAGCGCGCCCGCCACTGACCTGCGGCCGTCACCTTCGTGGTTCTCCCCGGTCGGGGGCGCCTCGCCCGCCCGGCCCGGCGTGCCCGGCCGCCCCTGTCATGACCCGGTGCGGCGGCGGTTGGTCATCGCGCGCACCACCACGACCACCCAGCCGATCGCGGCGAGCGCGCCGGCCGCCGCGAGCCCGGAGAAGATCAGCCAGGTGCCGCCGCCCCGGGCGGCGAAGACACCCCTGCGGGCGCCGGTGTCACGGGCTGCCACGGTGGCCCCCGAGGTCAGCCCGTCCGGCCCGTCGTAGACGATGACGTCGTGACGCGGCGTGCCGCCCCCGGCCGGGACGAAGTCACCGTGCCAGACGCAGTTGCGGCTGCACTTCTCGTGCAGCGCGGTGAACGTGCCCGCCACGCCGCCACCGGACTTCGCCCGCCAGGCCGGGGCGACGTCGGGCACGGCGAGAGCCAGCCCGAGGAGGGCGAGGAAAGGGAGCCCGACCCAGAGCAGGATCCTCATTCCCCAGCCGGCCGCCCCGTCCGCCACGAGCACACCGTAACAAGATCCGGCCCGCCCCGATCGGTGGGTTCCCGCGGGATCCTCCCCTCGTCGGCCCGGCGGTTGGCAGGATCGTTGCCAACGAGGAGGTGCCGTCGGTACCGAAGGTGGTTTGACCGACGGCCGCGGTGGGGTACCGCGGACGCCGACGAAGGGAGCGCCGATGTCGGAGCCACATGTCACGCTGGATCCTCGTGGGCTGGATCCCGTGCAGCAGAAGCTGCGCGGGCCGCTGGAGGATCAGCTGACCTCGGCGCTGCAGGCCGCCACGGAACGGGTCAGCGCCAGCTACGCCGGGGAGCCGGTGGAGCAGATCTGCCAGCGGCTGCTCGACGAGACGCGCTCGGGGCTGCACCCCGACATCGCCGCCGGCTTCAATCCCGACATGGACGAGTTCTGCCGCGTCGCGGTGGCGATCGTGCGCGGCGAGGCCTCCTGACACACACGTACGCGAACGACCCCAACCCCGCCCGCAGCAACGCCGGGGACGGCGGCGCGGCCCGGGTGGCACAGGTCGGTCATGCTCAGAAGCATGATCCGGTTTGTGCTCAACGTGCTGTGGCTCATCTTCGGCGGCGGCATCGTCCTGGCCGTCGGTTACGGCATCGCCGCGCTGATCTGCTTCGTGCTGGTGGTCACGATTCCGTTCGGCGTCGCGTCGCTGCGGCTCGCGGTCTACTCCCTGTGGCCGTTCGGCCGTACCGTCGTGCCCAAGCCCGGCGCCGGAATCGCCTCCGGGCTCGCCAACGTCCTCTGGGTGGTGCTCGCCGGCTGGTGGCTGGCCCTGTCCCACGTCCTGGCCGGTGTCGCGCTGTGCCTCACGATCATCGGCATTCCGTTCGGGATCGCCAACTTCAAGCTCGTTCCCGCCGCGATCTGGCCCCTCGGACGCGAGGTCGTCGACGCCCCGTGACGGGTCCGGCCCACGGCCGTGGCCCTCGCCGACGGTGATCAGCCGGCACCGGCCGCCGACCAGCGTCCGCCGTGCACCTCCCGGCGCGCGACCTGGGCCCGCAACTGCGCGCGGATCTCGTCGGCCTCGGCGCTGCCCACCTGGGTGAAGAGGGCCAACGCCAGCCGGAGCTGCTGGATCCCGCGAGCGGCGTCACCGCGCTGGCACAGCATCACCCCGAGTCGGCGCAGCGCCACCGCCTCCCCGTGCCGGAAGTCGGCCCGGCGCATCGCCTCCACGGCCAGCTCGGCGTACCGGATGGCCGGGCCGACCTGTCCGTCGCCGAGGCACGCCTCGGCCAGGGTGCCCATCAGGCTGCCCCGGTTGCGTTCGTTGACCGGTACGCCGGCCACGGCCAGGCCGCGCCGCAGGTAGCGCAGGGCGGAGCGGTAGCGCCCGAGCAGGCACTGCACCTCACCGAGGTTGCCCAACGCGTTGGCCTCGATCTCCGGGGCGGCGCCGCGGCGGGCGAGGCGTGCCGCCGCCCGGCAGTAGCGGATCGACTCCTCGTAGCGGCCGGCCAGGCGGTAGGCCATGCCGATGTTGCCCTTGGTGGCGGCGCAGGAGCGCAGGTCGCCGAGCCGCTGGCGCAGCCGCAGGCTGCTCTTGAAGTACTCGGCCGACCGGTCGTACTCGCCGGCCATCCCGTGCAGGACGCCGAGTTGGTTCAGCGCCCGGGCCTGGCCCTCGTCGTCGCCCGCGGCGTGGCTGATCTCCAGGCTGCGTCGCAGCAGGCGCGTCGCCTCGTCCGTGCGGTGCAGGTGGAAGTAGGCCACCGCCAGGTCGTGCGACAGACCCGCCTGCGCCACCCGGTCGCCCAGCCGCTCGGCCGCGGCGATGCCCGCCCGGTCCACGGTGATCCAGTCGCCCACGTGACCGCGCATCTCGAAGAACAGGAAGAGGCTGTCGGCCAGGTCGACGCCGAACCGCGCGGTGCTCGACGAGGCCGCGGACTGGACGACGGCCGCCACCAGGTTCGGCCGCTCGGCGGCCAGCCAGGCCAGTGCCGCGTCGGCGTCGGCGAAGTGCGACGGGCCGGTGATCGCCGGCGCCCGGGTGCCCGGGCGCAGCAGCGCCAACGCGTGACGGGTCCGCTCCAGGTAGTGGGCGAGCATGCGGTTCACGGCCGACGTCCGCTGCGGCCCCGGCTCCTCCTCGGCACGCTCCCGGGCGAAGAGCCGGATCAGGTCGTGCATGGCGTACCGGTTCGCCACGGGTTCGTCGACCAGTCGCGCGTCGACGAGTTCGTCGAGCGCGTCGAGCGCCAGCGGCAGGTCGACGCCGAGCAGCGCGGCGGCCACCGCGCAGGTGACGTCCGGGGCGTCGACGGCGCCGATGAGCCCGAACAGCCGTGGCGCCAGGGGGTGCGTGAGGTGCTGGTAGCTGACCAGGAAGCTGGTGCGTACCGCGATGTCGCCCAGGCGCAGCTCGTGCAGCCGGCGGTGCTTGTCGCGCAGGCGGCCGTCGAGGGTCGTCAGGGTCCAGTTCGGTCTGGCGGCCAGGCGCGCGCCGGCGATCCGGATCGCCAGGGGCAGGCCACCCAGGCGGCGGACCAACCGGGCCGCCGTGTCGGCCTCGGCGGCGACCCGGGCGGCGCCGACGAGCCGGCGGAGCAGCTCGACGGCGTCGGCCTCGTCGAGGACGTCCAGTTCCACGTGGGTGGCGCCGTCGATGTCGGCGAGGCTGCGGCGGGAGGTCACCAGGACGGCGCACCCGTCGCCGGCCGGGATCAGCGGTCGCACCTGACCGGCGTCGTGTGCGTTGTCGAGCACCAGCAGCAGCCGCCGGCCGGCCAGCAGCGAGCGCAGCGTGGCCGACGCCTCGGCCACGTCGACGGGGATCGCCGTCTCGGCGACACCGAGCGCCCGCAGGAGGCGGCCCAGCACGTCCAGCGGCGGCGCGGGGTCCACGCCGGCCGTGGCGCCGCGAAGGTCCACGTAGAGCTGCCCGTCGGGGAAGGAGCCGGCCACCTGGTGCGCCGCCTGCACCGCCAACGCCGACTTGCCGACCCCGGCCGGGCCACTGACCACGCACAACGGCATGGCGCGTCCGGGCCCGGTGGCCAGCGAATCGCGCAGTGCCGCGAGCATCCGGTCCCGTCCGACGAGCGCCGGCACGGTGTGCGGCAACTGCCGGGCGGGCTCACCCGCCGCCCCGGGCGCGCCGGGGTCGGCCGGACCCGCCTCGCCGGCCAGTTCGCCGAGCCGGTGCAGCACCGGGCCCGGCTCCAGCTCCAACTCGTCGGCCAGCGCACGACGACAACGCCGGTAGGCGTCGACGGCCTCACCGCGACGACCGAGGTGGTGCAGCGTCAGGACCTGCTGTTCGGCGAAGCGCTCGTGCAGCGGATACCGCGCGACGAGTTCGTCGAGCACGGCCAGCATCTCGTGGTGCCGACCCAGCTCCAGCCCGACGTCGACGTACTCCTCGTACGCCGTCAGCCGCAGCCGGTCCAGCCAGGCGACGTTGACGCCGAAGCTGCCCTGGCAGGCCACGTCCGCCAGTGGATCACCACGCCACAGGTCGAGCGCGCGGCGGTAGAGCGTGGCGGCCCCCTCGGTCAGGCCGGACCCCACGGCCGCGCGGGCGGACTCCAGCAGCGCGACGAAGCGGGACACGTCCAGTTCGGTCGGACCGACGGTGATCCGGTAGCCGGGCGCGTCCGACGTCAGCCGGTCCCCCACCAGCTGCCGCAGGCGCCACACGTAGAGCTGGACGTTCTTGCGCGCGGTGCGTGGCGGCTCGTCGGCCCAGAGCAGGTCGACGATGTCGTCGACCGGGGTGGCCCGGTTGGCGTGCAGCAGCAGCGCGGCGAGCACCGCCCGCTGCCGGGGCGGGCCGGCCGGGACCGGCCGGTCGTCCGACCAGATCCGCACCGGACCGAGCAGCCCGAAGGTCAGCCGACCACTCATGCCGCCAAAGCATAGCGGTCTGTCTATACCAGAAATAGAACGACGACTGGGAAGCTGCGCCGCACCTCCCACCGGGAAAGGAGATCCTCCCGTGACTGATCGAAATGCCGGGGAGCGGCTGCCGGCCTGGGTGCCGGCGATGTGGGTCGCCGTGCTCGTCGCCGCGCTGCTGGTGCCGACCGGCCCCGCCCACGCCTCACACCCCAACCCGTCCTCCACCCGTCACCTGCACAACATGCACTACGCCACCGCCGGATCGTCGGCCGGCGCCAACGACGAGCAGTTCTGCGTCGAGTCCACCGACACGGCAAAGGTCAGCCACAGCTCGGCCCGCGCCTTCGTCAAGCAGACCCTGACCGAGATGGGCGCCGGCAAGGTCTGGGACGGCCTGGGCAACTGGCGCATCGACCTGTGGGCGACCAGCGGCAACTGCAGCTCGTACCCGGCCTCGACCCGCAACACCATCGAGATCGAGGTCCACTACGGCTGGGACTGGAGCGCGCGCTGCGGCGCCCCGGTCGGCTACTACAACTGCGTCGAGCACGACAACCCCGTGTGGGACGCCGCCCAGGGCCACTACGACAGCCAGTGGGCGTACGTCTTCCTGGTGTTCAGCTCCGGCGGACGCCTCGACAACGTGGGGCGGGGCTTCATCAACCACGAGTTCGGGCACGTCTTCGGGCTGACCGACGACAACGGCACCTGCAACCCGCCGAGCCTCATGCACAGCACGGTCGTGGGCTACGGATGCGGCAACTGGACCAACTGGTATCCGAGCCCGTCCGACTTCCAGTCCGTCCTGAACGTCATGGCCTGACGTTTCCGCGAGGAGTCACGATGGCACGACATTCCCTCAGGACCCGCCTGCTGACCACGCTGACGGCCTGCCTCACGTCGGCGGTGGCGGCCGGAGCGGTCGCGACCGCCGTGCTCGACCGCGACCCCGGGCACGACCATGGCGACCACGCCCACGTCGACACCACCAACGGGCTGCTCGTCACCAACCGCTCGTCACTGCGGATGTGCGTCGAGGCCGGCGCGGACGCCGACGGGCAGGCCGTGCACACCGACCTGCTCGCGGGCCTGGAGCAGGCACGTCGGGACCCGAACTGGACCGGCGCCTACGGCAGGGCCCGGTTCAGTCCGGCGACGGCGCTGACGTCCGGCTGCCCGGCTGCGAACCTTCCTGACCGGGTCGAACGCACGACGGTGGCCGGACCGGGTCTCACCGACGATCCGAGCCCGTACCGCGTCTGGATCTACGTCCTCGACGACGCCGCCGCCGACCGGATCCTCGGCGTCGGCCGACCGGCCGACGTGGCGACCGCCGAACTGATGCGCGAGGCCAACAGCACGTGGCCCGTCTCCACGGCCCTGTTGGCCCGGCGCAGCCACCTGGCGGACACGACGGCCGTGGCGCTGACGTTGCGCACCGCGCTGGGGCTCGTCAGGGCCCACCAGGAACCGGCCCCGTGAGCACCACCCGACCGGCGCGGACGCCGGCCGGGAACCACCGTCCCATCCCGCCCGGTCGGGCCCCAGGGGCCGACCGGAACGACTCGAAGGAGGGGCACATGCAACCACTGCCCTCCCCCGGCCATCCGCCGGGCAGACGTCCACCGCGCAGGGCATCCCGGCCGGCGGTGCTCGCCGGGCTCTGCGCCGCCGCTCTCTCGACCTCCCTCGCCGGCGCGGTGCCGGCCACCGCCGACCACACCACGGCGACCCCGGCGGCCGGCCCCGCCGCCGTCGGCATCCACACCGTCCGTTCCGCCGCCGGCTACCAGGTCCGGGTCGACGGCGTCACCCGCGCCACCGTCGCGGTCGACGACCCCGGCAATTCGGTACGGACCACGCTGAGCCCCACCGGACGCCACGCGGCGCTGATCCGGGACTTCAACGGCCGGTACGGCGCCGAACTGCTCTCCCTCGACGTCGGCAGCGGCAGGTTGACCAGGATCGCCGCCGGACGCATCACCTCCGCCGTCTACGCCGGGGACGGCCGGCTCGGCTACGTGCTGGCCGGCGACGGCTCCGGGCAGCTGCGGCTGCGCCCACCAGACCGGAGTGGACCCGACCGGACCGTCGCCAGTCTCGACGGGGCCGACGTGCGGCTGGTCGGCTGGGGGGAGGGCGACGCCGCGGCGCTGCTCACCCACCGCGCCGCCGGCGAAGCGTCGGGTCCGTCGCTGAGCCGGGTCGACCTGACCACCGGCGCCACCCGGACAGTGCTGGCCGGCGACGCCGCGAAGGGCGTGGTCTACCGCGACATCCGGGTGACCCGGATCGACGGCGCGCAGCGGGTCAGCGCGATCGTGGCGGACCACGTCTACCCGTGCGCCGGCACCTCGTCGAGCCTGCTGCTCGCCGACGAACACGGCGCGACGGTCGTGCGTACGGGCGCCACCCGCGACTCCTACCGCGAGGCGGCCTGGAGCCCGGACGGCGACCGGGTCGCCTACACCATCCAGGCGTGCGTCTCCCCCGCCGAGAAGGCGACCAGCCGCTCCCGGGCGTTGCAGCGGCTCGACGACCTCAACGGCACCTACGTGCGGGACCTCGCCGCGACCACCGCCCGACGCCTCGTCGAGGGCGTCACCCCCAACTACCGCCTCGACGGCTTCGCCGGCACCCAGCTCCGCCTCACCTCGGACCGGTACGGCGTCCAGACGGTGGACGCGACGCGACCAGTGACCGCGGCGCGGCTCGACGCCACCGCCGACGCCCCGACCTCGGCCGTCACCACCGGCACCAAGGGGGCGGCCCCGACCGGTGCGGCCGGCGGGCGCGACGGCACCGGGGACGTCGGCGTCCAGTCCAAGGTCGTCGGCTCGACCTTCATCCACCAGTTGTGGGACACCGCCGACACCTTCAACGGCAACTCGGCCTGCGGACCGACCAGCGCGGTGATGGACCTCGCCGGCTACCAGCTCGCCAACCAGAACGGCTACTACGTCAGCACGCCGTCACGGCACTGGTCGCCCTACGGGCGCTACATCACCCACAGCTACAGCGCCTACGGCACCACCTACGACGCGGTGGCGCCGGACCCGAACTGGAACTACTTCGCCGGGGCGTACGGCTGGCTGGTGGAGACGCCGTCCCAGGGCACCATCCACCGCTGGATGGGCGACTACCTCGACCGGCACGTGAGCTACGCCGTCGCCGAGACCGGCAACGTCACCTGGTCGTGGATCAAGTCGAAGATCGACGCCAACCTGATGGTCGTGGTCAGCGGCAACTTCGCCTACGGCCAGTACGGACACATCGGGCTGATCACCGGTTACCTCGACGACGGCCGCGTCTACGTCAACGACCCGTACGGCGCCGGCACCGACGGCAGCTGGGACGGCAAGAACACCGTCTACACACTCGACTACATCCGGGGGTGGTACGCATGGGCCGCATGACCCGTGGGCTGGTCGCGCTGGTGGCCGTCCTCGGCATCGGGTACGGCGGGGGCCCGGCGGCCGCCGCGGTGCCGGCCGGGCCCGGCGCGGCGATCCCGGCGGCCCAGGCCGCGTCGGACGCCGACGAGGTGGGCATCCAGGCCACCGCCCGTTCCGTACGCTGCGCCGGAGCCGCCCGGGCCGCCGGCTGGACCGGCGAGAACCTGGTCATCTCGGTCGCCGTGGCGCTGGCCGAGTCGCAGTGCGTCGCGGGCGCGCAGGGCTACAACGGCCCGACGTCCGGCTGCCCCAACGGCTCCCTGGACCGGGGCGCATGGCAGATCAACAACTGCTACCACTCCTGGGTCACCGACGCCTGCGCCTACGAGGTCTACTGCAACGCCCGCGCCGCCCACGACATCTGGGGCTGGTCGGGATGGAGCGCGTGGGCCACCTACACCAACGGCTCCTACCGCAACTACCTCACCGAGGCCCGCGACGGCGTGAACAACCCCGGTGGCGGGGTCTACGGCACCGTCAACACCGGCGGAGACCCGCTGAACGTCCGCTCCGGCCCAGGCACCTCGTACGCCCTGGTCGGCACGGTGGCCCACGGCACGACCGTACGGATCGTCTGCCAGGCCCGGGGCACCCGCGTCTGGAGCGACGTCTACCAGTACTGGACCGACATCTGGGACAAGATCGGCGACGGGCGGTTCGTCTCCGACGGCTTCGTCCACACGGGCTCGTCGGGCACCGTCGCCCCGAGCTGCTGAACCTCGGCAACGCGGCTGCGCGCCGGGCGGAGGGCGTCAGGACCGGGGCCGCAACTCCCCGGTCCTGCCCCCAGCCGTCCGGCGTGGTGGCGGACGCACCGCCTGAGCGCGTGGGCGTGGCACGTCGCCCACGCCGGGCTCAACGCGGCGAGCCAGCCGCCTGCACTCAGCTCCATGGTGCCCACCTACCGGACTTCGGCACGCTCCCGACTCACCCCGAAGAGCCGTGAACGCCGAATCAGGCTAGGCGTGCCGTCGGGGCCGCGACAAGGACGGACGGCACCGGGCCCGCGTGATTGACGTCAAGGCGAAAATGCGGCATGTCGACGTAACACCGCCCTACCGGCCAGCGCTGTTTCCCGTCGAGGCCGTCACCGCGTCCGGCGCTCCGGACGCCCCTGCGGGGCGGCCCGAAGAACGGCTCAGAAGTGGTGCAGCAGCTCGGGGAACGCGGACAGCCGCAGCACCCCCGGGTCGGCCGGGTCCAGCTCGTCGTGCTCCAGCACCCAGGTGTTGTCGTTGGGGATGAACACGGCGTTGAGCCCGGCGGCGCGGGCGGGCCGGATGTCGGACTTCGGGGAGTTGCCGATCATCCAGGTGACGGCGGGGTCGATGCCGTGTTCCCGGGTCAGCCACCGGTAGGTGTCGACGTCCTTCTCCGGCACGATGTGCGCGGCCCGGAAGTGGTGCAGCAGGCCGCAGGCGTCGAGCTTGCGCTGCTGCTCCTCGCGCTCGCCCTTGGTCAGCAGCAGCAGGTCGTGCCGGGCGGCCAGGTCGTCCAGCGCCTCGGCCACGCCGGGCATCAGCTCCACCTGGTGCGCCACCAGGGCCGTCGCCAGTTCGTCGATCCGCCGGCGCTCCGCCTCCGTGGCGGGCCGTTGCCGCAGCCGTTCCAGGCACTGCCCGAGGCTGCGCAGGAACACCTTGCTGCCGTAGCCGTGCGCGACCGCGTTGGCCCGCTCGATGTCGTCGAGGATGGACCGGGTCTCGGCCCGGTCGAGGGTCGGATGGTCCAGCCACTCCAGGAAGTCGTCGATCACCCGCTCGAACAGGACGTTGTTCTCCCAGAGCGTGTCGTCGGCGTCGAAGACGAGCACCTGCCCCTCGCGGCGGCGCGTCGCGTTCCCCATGACTCTCCTCCACCCGTGTCGGCCGGGGCCACGGTACTGCGGGCCCGCCGGCCCGGTCAGCCGGGTTTTCCCGGGGTCGGCTCGTCCCCGGTCGACGCCGTGGCGCCCGGGCCGGTGAGCAGCCCCGACATGATCATGTCCTCCCGCTGCTCCTGCTTGTCCGGGCGCAGCCGGCCGCCCCGGGTGAGCATGACGGTGCCGTGCAGCAACGCCCAGCCGAGTTCGGCGAGCGTGTCGGGATCGCGCCCGGCAGCCAGCGGGGCCCGGGCGGCGCGCAACTCGGCGAAGGCCGCGCCGGGCGCACCCGGCCCCCGGTCGCGGCCCAGGGTGAGGTCCGCGGTGTGCGCGAGCATCGCGTCGTAGACCTCGGGACTGGCGTACGCGAAGTCCAGGTAGGCCGCGACCACCGCCGGCCAGTCAGCACGCCCGGTGGCGGCGGCCCGGGCGGCGGCGAGCGCGGCGGCCAGGTCGGCGAAGCCGCGCACCGCCACGGCGGACATGAGCGCGGCCGGGTCGGGGAAGCGGCGGTAGAGGGCGGCGCTGCTCGGCTCAGCGGCGCAGGGTGAGGATCAGGTCGGCGACCAGCGCCGTCCAGCCCGTCTGGTGCCAGGCGCCCAGCCCCGCGCCGTTGTCGCCGTGGAAGTACTCGGGGAAGCAGATCAGGTCCCGCCAGTCCGGGTGGGTCTGGAAGAGCTGGGCGGCGCCGTAGATCGGCCGCCGGCCCCAGCCGTCGCGGGTGAACAGCGAGATCAGCCGCGCGGAGAGGTCGTCGGCGATCTCGTCGAGGGTCCGCTTCTCCCCGGAGCGCGTCGGATACTCCACCTGCAGGTCGTCGCCGAAGAAGGCGGCGTAGTCGCGCAGCGCGCTGATCAGCAGGAAGTTGGTCGGCATCCAGATCGGGCCGCGCCAGTTCGAGTTGCCCCCGAACAGGCCGCTGGTCGACTCGGCCGGTTCGTAGCCGACGCTGAACTCCTGGCCGCCGAGGGTCACCGAGAACGGCTTGTCGAGGTGGGCGCGCGACAGCGTGCGCAGGCCGTACTCGGAGAGGAACTCGTCGGTGTCGAGCATCCGGGCGAGCAGCCGGACGATCTGCTCCGGGCCGACCATGGACAGCAGCCGGTGCTGGCGGCCGTCGGGGCCGAGCCGCCGGGCGCCGATGACGTCGGCGTACTCGGGGCGGTTGGCGAGGAACCAGCGCAGTCGGGCGTGCAACTCGGGTAGCCGGTGCAGGGTGTGGGCGGTGAGCCGGGTCGTCGCGGCCAGGGGCAGCAGGCCGACGACCGAGCGGACCCTCAAAGGCACCTTCGAGCCGTCGGCGAGGCGCAGCACGTCGTAGAAGAACTCGTCCTCGGCGTCCCACAGGCCCTGCTCGTACGCGGCGGCGGCGATGTAGGCGAAGTGCTCGAAGAACTTGGTGGCGGTGTCGACCCACGTGCGGTCGTGCTCGGCCAGCACGACGGCGATGTCCAGCAGGTTCAGCGCGTACATCGCCATCCAGGCCGTGCCGTCGGACTGCTCCAGCACGCCGGCCACCGGCAGCGCCGCCGAGCGGTCGAACGGGCCGACGTTGTCCAGCCCGAGGAAGCCGCCCTCGAAGACGTTGTTGCCGACGGTGTCCTTGCGGTTGACCCACCAGGTGAAGTTCAGCAGCAGCTTGTGCATCACCCGGGCCAGGAAGGCGTGGTCCCGGCCGCCGTCGATCTCGAAGACCTTCAGCGCCGCCCACGCGTGCACCGGCGGGTTCACGTCACCGAACGCCCACTCGTACGCGGGGATCTGGCCGTTGGGGTGCAGGTACCACTCGCGCAGCAGGAGCAGCAGCTGCTCCTTGGCGAAGCCGGGGTCGACCCGGGCGATGCTGACGCAGTGGAAGGCCAGGTCCCAGGCCGCGTACCAGGGGTACTCCCACGGGTCCGGCATGGAGATCACGTCGAAGCTCGTCATGTGCCACCAGGCGCTGTTGCGCCCGTGCCGGCGGCCGGAGGGCGGGGGCGCGGAGCCGGGATCGCCCTCCAGCCAGCGCTTGACGTCGAAGTGGTAGAACTGCTTGCCCCACATCAGCCCGGCGATCGCCTGCCGGGCGACCAGGGCCTCGTCCGGGGTCGCGGCGGCCGGGATCACGCCGGCGAAGAACCGGTTCGCCTCCGCCCGGCGGGCCCACACCACCGCGTCGAAGCCGTCGCCCAGGTCCGCGGGCGGCGGCGGGGTGCCGCCGGGCGGCGGGGCGGTACGGGTCAGCCGCAGCCGGATGCGCCGCTGCGCCCCGGCCGGCACGTCCAGCACGTAGTGCAGCGCGCCCTTGGTGCCCTCGCGGGCCGGGTTGACCGTGGGGGCCCCGTCGACCACGTGGTCGTTGATGCCGTCCTTCGGGTAGGCGGAGCGGCCGGGCAGCCCCCAGAGCCGCTCGGCGTTGGTGTCGTTGTCGCAGAGCAGCGGCGTGGGTTCGCCGTCGCCCTCGAGCAGCAGCTGGCCGAGCACCCGGTGCTCGCCGACCAGCCGTGATCCCTCGCCGACCAGGCGGGGCACCCGGTCACCGCCCGGCAGGCCCCAGGCCCAGGTGTTGCGGAACCACAGGGTGGGCAGCACGTGCAGGGTGGCCGCCCGGTCGCCCCGGTTGGCGACGGTGACGACGACGCACATGTCCGTCGGGGTGGCCTTGGCGTAGTCGACGGTCACCGCCCAGTACCGGTCGTCGTCGAAGATGCCGGTGTCCACCAGCTCGTACTCGGTGTCGTCGCGCCCGCGCAGCGCGTTGACCGCGACCAGCTCGTCGTACGGGAAGGCGGCCTGCGGGTAGTGGTAGCGCCAGCGCATCCACGAGTGGGTGGGGGTGGAGTCCTCGTACCACCAGTAGTCCTTGGCGTCCTCGCCGTGGTTGCCGCCGTCGCCGCCGAGGCCGAACATCCGCTCCTTGAGGATCGGGTCCCTGCCGTTCCACAGGGCGAGGGCGAAGCAGAACGTCTGCCGGTCGTCGCAGACGCCCGCCATGCCGTCCTCGCTCCAGCGGTAGGCTCTGGAGCGCGCGTGGTCGTGCGGGAAGTAGTCCCAGGCCGTACCGTGCTCGCTGTAGTCCTCCCGTACCGTCCCCCACGCCCGTTCGGACAGATAGGGACCCCATGCGCGCCAGTCCTGTTCCCCGGCATCGGCCTGAGCCAGCCGGAGCCGTTCGGGGTCGGGCGCGTGGTCGTCGGGGGGCGGCACGTCGGTGATCACTCGCACATCTTCGACGTCGCCGCGGGACTTCACCACAGGAGCCATTCTCGTCGTGGCGTGTTGCACCCCGCCGCCGGTGGAGGAAAGTTGATCGACATTCGCTTCGGCCCGCAGGTCTGCGGCGATCTGACCGGCGGCGCGGCCCGGGAGTGGCTGGTCACCGACGGTCTCGGCGGCTACGCCACCGGCACGGTGAGCGGCCTGCGCACCCGTCGGTACCACGGACTGCTCGTGGTGGCCGGCGAGACGCCGGCGTCCCGCCGGGTGGGACTGGTCGGCCTCGACCCGGCGGTGCTGCTCCCCTCCGGGGCCCGGGTGCGCCTGGGCGCGCACGAGTGGGCCTCCGGCGACGTCGACCCGCGCGGCTTCGAGCTGCTGGAGCGCTTCGACCTGACCGACGGCCTGCCCCGGTGGCGTTGGCGGATCGGCGACGTGGTGATCGAGCGGGAGCTGGCGATGACGCACGGCCGCTCCTGCGTGGCCGTGGTGCACCGGCTGGTCTCCGGCGGGCCGGTGCGCCTCGACCTGGCGGCGGTCTGCACCTGGCGGGACGCGCACGGCGAGCGCCGCGCGGACGGCCCCGACCCACGGGTGGAGCCGGTGCCGGGCGGGGCCGTGGTCGAGGGCGCGTTCCGGCTCGCCGGGCCGGACTGGACCCCGCAGGGCCAGTGGTGGCTCGGCGCGCACCACCGGGAGGAGGCGGCGCGGGGCCTGAACCCCGACGAGGACCTCTGGTACGCGGGCCGGTTCTCGGGCGCGCTGGAGCGCCCGGGCGACACGGTCTCGGTGCTCGCCTGGTCCGGGGAGCTGGCCGAGGAGCCGCCCCCGGCGCCCGACGTGGTCGCCGCGGCGCGGGAGCGCAACCGGCGGGTGGTGGCCGCGGCGAAGCCGGCCGACCCGGTCGAGGCGACGCTCGCGCTGGCCGCCGACGCGTTCGTGGTCGGCACCTCCACCGGGCCGGACGTGGTGGCCGGCTATCCGTGGTTCGGCGCCTGGTCGCGGGACACGATGATCTCCTACGAGGGCCTGTTCCTCTGCACGAACCGGGCCGACGAGGGTCGGGAGCTGCTGCGGGCGTACGCGGCGACGCTGTCCGAGGGGATGCTCGCCAACACCGCCGACACCGGGCGGGTGGAGTACAACACCGTCGACGCGACCCTGTGGTTCCTGCACGCGGTCAGCCGGCACGTCACCGTCACCGGCGACACCGACCTCGGCGACGAGCTGCTGCCCGCGCTGCACGGGGTGGTCGACGCGCACCTGGCCGGCACCCGGTTCGGCATCGCCGTCGACCCCGCCGACGGGCTGCTCACCCAGGGCGGCACCCCGGGCACGGCGCTGACCTGGATGGACGCCCGGGTGTACGGGGTGCCGGTCACCCCGCGCACGGGCAAGCCGGTGGAGGTCAACGCGCTCTGGGTCAACGGGCTGGCCGGCCTGGCCGAGCTGACCGAGCTGGCGGGGCGGGACGCGCGCGAGCTGTGGCGGCTGCACGGGCGGGCCCGCGCCGCGTTCCGGGACCGGTTCCCGGCCCCGACGGGCTGGCTGCACGACGTGGTGGACGGGCCCGCGCCGGCGTACCCGCTGGGTGGTGCCGCGCACCACGACGACGACCTGCTGCGCCCCAACCAGCTGCTGGCCTGGTCGCTGCCGTACGCCCCGCTGGAGCCCGACGAGCCCACCGTGCGCCGGGTGGCGGGCGGGCTGCTCACCCCGCTGGGCCCGCGCAGCCTCTCCCCCGACGCGCCCGAGTTCGTCGGGCGGCACCGGGGTGGCCCGGCCGAGCGGGACGGCGCCTACCACCAGGGCACCGTCTGGCCGTGGCTGCTCGGCCCGTACGCCGACGCCGCCCGGCGGGCCAAGATGTCGGTCGATGACCTTTTCGTCGGCATCGAGGCACATCTGACCGAATACGGCCTAGGATCGGTCAGTGAGACGGCCGACGGCCTCGCGCCGCACGCCGCCACCGGGTGCCCGTTCCAGGCGTGGTCGGTCGCCGAGCTGCTGCGTGCCCGCAGGAACGGCCGGTAACGCTTTACACGACCGCAACGGCGGCGTCTCCGCCGGTTAGCCGGCCACCAGCAGGATGGGTCCCGATCCGGTCGCGACCGTCACGGGGCACCGCTCCGGTGCCGTCGGCGCGTACCCGGGGACGACTCGAAGGGGACCGCATGTCACCTGACGCCGACGTGATCGACATCCACCCCGCCCGGCGACAGCGGGTGCTGATGCTCTCCTGGGAGTACCCGCCGGTCCTCGTCGGCGGGCTCGGCCGGCACGTGCACGCCCTGTCCGTCGCCCTGGCCGCCGCCGGGCACGAGGTCACCGTCGTCACCCGACACACCGACGGCGCACCCCTGGAGGAGTACGCCGACGGCGTACGCATCGTCCGCGCCGCCGAGGACCCGGTCACCTTCCCCCTGGCCACCTCCTCCCTGCTCGCCTGGACCATGGCCTTCAACCACACCCTCACCCGCGCCGCGCTACGCGCCACCGAGGCCGGCTCCTACGACGTCGTCCACGCCCACGACTGGCTCGTCGCACACACCGCGATCACCGTCGCCGAGCACCTCGACCTGCCCCTGGTGACCACCGTCCACGCCACCGAGGCCGGCCGGCACCAGGGCTGGCTGCCGGAGGAGATGAACCGCACCATCCACGGCGTCGAGCACTGGCTGAGCAACGCCTCCGCCCGGGTCATCGCCTGCTCCGGCTACATGCGCGAGCAGGTCACCACCCTCTTCGACGTGCCGGTCGGGCAGATCGACGTGGTGCCCAACGGGGTCGACGACCGGGCCTGGCGCGCCCGGCCGGGGGCGGTCACGGCCGCCCGGGCCCGCTTCGCCGGTGACGGCCCGCTCGTCGGGTACGCCGGCCGACTGGTCTACGAGAAGGGCGTACAGCACCTGGTGCACGCCGTGCCGTACCTGCGCGACCGGCACCCCGGGCTGCGGGTGGTGATCGCCGGCGACGGCCCCTACCGCGCCGAGCTGGAGGAGCAGACGCGCCGCCTCGCGCTGGGGCAGACCGTACGCTTCGCGGGCTTTCTCGACTCGACCCGGCTGCCGGCGCTGCTCGGCGCCACCGACGCGACCGTGGTGCCCAGCCTCTACGAGCCGTTCGGGATGGTGGCCCTGGAGGCCGCGGCGGCCGGCGCGCCGCTGGCCGTGGCCCGCACCGGCGGCCTCGCCGAGATCGTCGAGCCGGGCGTGACCGGGGTGACCTTCCCGCACAGCGATCCCGGCGCCCTCGGCGAGGCGGTCGACCGGCTCCTCGGCGACGAGGTCCTCGCCCGGCGGGTGGCCCGGCAGGCGCGCACCATGGTCGGCCAGCGGTACGGCTGGACGGCCATCGCCGCCCGCACCGCCGGCACGTACGCGACGGCGTGCCGCGAGCACGGCCCGACGCAGGCCCGGCGTGCCGCCGCCCGGCTCGGCGGGGCCCGCCAGAAGATCACCATCCCCGAGGGGAACCTGCTCGCCGTCGGTGGCGCCCGCTGAGCAGGGGGCATCCCCGCCGTCCGGTGCCCGACAGACCGGCCCGCCGCGCCGCCCCGGCAGGACATACTTCCTGCCGGTACGCCCAGCGCCACCCACCCCCTCCCCGCCACCGTCCGTAGTGGACGTCCCGGCGATGCCCCTGCGCCGCACCGGCGAACTACAGTGGCGTAGTTTTGGCGCTCAAGATCCCTGGGGAGGGTGAGCCGACATGATGGGACCGTCCCACGCGCTGTCCGGCGCGGCGGTGTGGCTGGCCGGGTCCTGGGCGCTGCAACAGTTCGCCGACTACCACCAGTCGCCGCTGGAACTCGCCGTCGGCACGGCGGTCTGCGCCGGTGGGGCGCTCTTCCCCGACCTCGACCTCTCCGGCAAGGTGACCCGCAACCAGGGTGGGGCGACCGTCGCCCGCACCTTCGGCGTCTTCTCGCTCTTCATCGCCGAGGTGATGGAGAAGGTCTCGCTCGGGGTCTACTACGCCACGAAGCTCAGCAAGGATCCGCGCCGCAACAACGGCCACCGGACGCTGACCCACACCATCCCGTTCACCCTGCTGGTCGGCTGGGGCACCACCACGCTCTGCGCCGCGTACGGCAAGTGGGCGGTCATCGGCATCCTGTTCTTCATGTTCGGGCTGGCGCTGCGCGGCCTGTTCGACAAGTGGGCGGAGCGCGCCGGCTGGGTGATCGTGACCCTCGCGTCGGCCGCCGCCGCCTGGTACACCTTCGCCAACCTGCCCGGGGGCCGCGGCTATCCGCTGATCGGCACCGCCGTGGGTGTCGGCTGCTTCGTGCACATCCTCGGCGACATGATCACCCGGGCCGGGGTGCCCATCCTCTGGCCCATCCCGATCAAGCGTCGGATGTGGACGCCGATCGGGCTGCCGAACAAGATCGCCCTGCGGGCCGGCAGCAAGACCGAGGTGGTGGTCGTCCGGGCCGTGTTGACCGCGATCTCGGTGCTCGCGGCGGCCGGGCTGGTCGCCCCGTCGGTGCTGCAACGCTTCAACATCGACGTCTGAGGCGTCGGCGTACGCGGCGGTGGCCAGGTGAGCTGCTCGGCCGGCGCGTCGGCGGGGACCAGGTCGGCCGGCGGGCGGGACGCGGTCACGGGGCCTCGGGACCGCCGGGGCGGGCCACCGGGGACGCGGACGGGGCGGGCGTGGCCGGCGAGCCGGGGCGGCTCCAGCGGGCCAGCCACCCGGTCGCCGCCCGCAA
The DNA here is from genome assembly GCF_036902715.1 of Micromonospora sp. CPCC 205546. Classification (NCBI taxonomy): domain Bacteria; kingdom Bacillati; phylum Actinomycetota; class Actinomycetes; order Micromonosporales; family Micromonosporaceae; genus Micromonospora; species Micromonospora sp. CPCC 205546. Next base: position 53,203 of record NZ_JBAKHL010000021.1, on the reverse strand, counting down.
CCCCCGCACCACGGCCGCGTGGACCACCACCGGGCAGAGCACGACCGCCGTCGTAAGGAACCAGGCCAGCGCCGCGTCGGCGACGGCCGCTCCGGTGACGGCCGCGATGCCGGCGACGTACAGGCCGACGAGCAGCGCGGCGACCCCGCAGGCCGCCAGCGTGCGGGCGGACGCGCCACGGCGGGCGAGGGCGACGTCGCCGATGACGACCGCCGGCACCACCACGAGCAGCACCAGGACGGCACCCGGCAGGGCGGCGTCCAGCACCATGAAGGGCCTGGCCAGTGGCCCGTCCGGGCTGGCGTCGGCGACCAGGGCCAACGCGAGCCGCGCCAAGAGGCCGACCCACCCCTCGGCGACGTACACCAGCCAGGCGGCGACCGCCCCGGCGACGTGCCGGGTCAACGTTCCGATCATCGGCGGACCTCCCCCGCGTCAGCGGCCGCCGCAGTGTGCCACGGCGGCGGACGCCGCGTCCGCCGACGCTAGCGGAACAGAGGCCCGGCGTGGGGGCACGACAAGTGCCCCGGCCCGCCGGTCATCGCGCAGAAGCCGGACGTCCTGGCCACCGCCCGGCAGATCGCCCGGCCGTCCGGGCCCACGCCCTCCGCGGGCCTCGTCGTACGGCGCGCCGCACCCCGAGGCGGCACGGGGCAGCGGGCGACCCGGCCCGTCGCTACGGTGCGGAGGATGGACAGTGCCCATCCGATGGTGGCCGGCATCGTGCACCAGGCGCCCGGCTCGACCGTACGGCTGCGCCCGGTGGCCAAGGACGATCTGGCGATGTTGCGCCGGTTCGCGGTCGAACCCGGGCTGATCGGGCTCGACTGGGCCGGCTTCCGGGACGCCGCCGCGCCGGCCCGCCGATTCGCCGAGGACGGCTATCTCGGCGAGCGCACCGGCGGCCTGATCGTGCAGGTCGAGCCGGCGGCGGATGCCCGGGCGGGCTACCTCAGCTATCTCCAGGGCCAGTACGGTGGGCGGGCGCCGTACTGGGAGATCGGCATCGTGCTGCTGCCCGAGTGGCGCGGCCAGGGCATCGGCTGGCGGGCCCAGGCGCTGCTCTGCGACTACCTGTTCAGCCACACCCCGGCGCAGCGCATCCAGGCCAGCACCCATGCCGAGAACACCGCCGAGCAGCGGTCGCTGGAGAAGGCCGGCTTCCAGTTGGAGGGGGTCGTGCGGGCCTGCGAGTTTCGGGCCGGCGCCTGGCGCGACGCGTGGCTCTACAGCCGGCTGCGCGACGACCCGTCACCGCTGTGACCGAACGGCTCGACGTCCCTCCGGTTGCGGGTCGCGCCGTTGCGGAAGGTGTCCGCGGCAGCAACCCGTGTCCTGGCGGCTGAGCCTGCCCGGCGGGGTCAGGCGCCGAGACGCTGGGGTGGAACGGTCAGCCCGTAGAGCGCCATCAGCTCCGGGGTGTCGACCCGGCTGCCGTCGGCCACCGAGTCACAGGAGATGTCGACGATCTGGTCCTTGTGCGCCAGCAGGTAGGGCCGGGCGCCCACGTCCGCGCTGGCCAGGGTGGCGATGCCGGACCAGTGCCGGCGTCCGAACAGCATCGGGTAGCCGCGCAGCCCGTCGTAGGTGGCGCAGACCAGCACGTCGGGGTACGGCAGCGCGACCACCCGGCGTACGGCGGTCGCGGTCAGGCCGGGCATGTCGACCGGCACCACCACGACCGCCTCGATGCCGTCGTCGTCGAGTGCGGCCAGACCGGCCCGGATGGACGAGCCGACGCCGGTCCCCCACGCCCGGTTGATCACCACCGTGGCCCGGCTCAGGTCCGCCGTCGCGCGGACCTGGTCGGCCGCGGCGCCGAGCACGACCACGATCCGCTCGCAGCCCGCCTCGGTCATCGTGTCGATCATCTGGTTCACCAGGGGCTTCTCCCCCTGGTGCAGCAGCGCCTCGGGACCGCCGATGCGGCGCCCCCCGCCCGCGGCGATGATCATTCCTGCGATCCGGTTCAGCTGGGCCCCCTCCACCGTGGAGCGGGCCGTGACGCGAGGGCACGGCCCGCTCCGTCGTACGGACATCGGGAGCAACGACGAGGAGGCGGGCGGGGTAGCGGGGCGAAAAGGGAAAATAGTCCAACTGTTACCGGTCCGGAACCGCGCGACGCCGCCCCCGAGGGGGCGTGCCGGCGCTCAGGAGGACGCCGTCGTTCCCTGCCCCGTCAGCGAGCGCGCGCCCCTGCCGCGACGGCCACGTCCTCGCCGGTGCCCGGCGTCCGGTGCGTCGGCCGCCGTCCGTACGCCCGGCAGCCGAGTCGCGGCACGCGTGGGACGCCGCCGACCGCGGATCCGGCGTACCGACCCGGGGCGGGAGCCGTCAGGCCGCGTCGGCGTAGCAGTCCACGACGGACAGGTCCAGCGGGAAGCGGACCGGGGTGTCGCCGAAGAGCAGCGCCGTGGCCTGCTCACCGCACCGGGCGACCGTGTCGGCGACCGAGTCGGCCCGCTGCGCCGGGCAGTGCACGACCACCTCGTCGTGCTGGAAGAAGACCAGCTCCGCGCCGGTGTCGGCGAGCTGGCCGCGCAGCGTCGCCAGCAGGGTCGAGGCCCACTCGGCGGCGGTGGCCTGGATGACGAAGTTTCGGGTGAACCGCCCCCGGGACCGGGCCGCCCGCGCGCGCGGCGACTGGGGGTCGTCGCCGTCGGAAACGTCCGCGTCGACGTCGACGTCGCCGAAGCCGGCCGTGCCGGGCGGGCAGGTGCGCCCCAGCCAGGAGCGCACCAGCCCGCCGGCCTCCCCCGTGCGGGCGGCCGCCTCCACGTAGCCGAAGGCCGTCGGGTAGTTGCGCCGCAGCACCGCCAGCGCCGGCACGGCCGCCCCGCCGGTCTGCCCGTACATCGCGCCGAGCAGCGCCACCTTGGCCCGGGGCCGGTCGCCGCCGAAGGCGTCCTGGGCGAGGGCGGCGTAGAGGTCGCCGGCGCCACCGGCGGCCGCGAGCCGGGCGTCGCCGGAGACCGCGGCGAGCACCCTCGGCTCCAGCTGGCCGGCGTCGGCGACCACGAACCGCCAGCCCGGATCGGCCACCACCGCCCGCCGGATCACCTTGGGGATCTGCAACGCACCGCCGCCCCGGGTCGCCCAGCGGCCGGAGACCACCCCGCCCGGCACGTACTCCGGCTGGAAGCGGCCGTCGCGCACCCACGCGTCGCGCCAGGCCCAGCCGTGCGCCGTCCAGATCCGGTAGAGCTCCTTGTATTCCAGGACCAGCGGCACCGCCGGATGGTCCACCCCGCGCAGCACCCAGGCCCGGGTGTTGGGCAGTTCCACGCCGGCCCGGGCGAACGCCCGCAACAGCTCCGCCGGGGAGTCGGCGTGCAGCTGGCGTACGCCGAACGCGTCGGCGATCCGCGCGGACAGCTCGGCCAACCGGCGCGGCGGGCCGCCCACCGGCGACGGCTCGCCCAGCAGCTCGGCGAGGACCTCGTCGTGCACGTCGACCCGCCAGGGCAGCCCGGCGGCCCCCATCTCCACCGCGACCAGCGCGCCGGCCGACTCGGCCGCGACCAGCAGCCGGAACCGGCCGGGGTGCTCGGTCGCGGCGATCCGGGCGAGCTGGTCGGCGTACACCCGGGTCAGTGCCTCGACGCCGGGGCCCGACGGGCCGGGCAGGGCGTCGAAGAGCGCGCCCTGGCCGTGGCCGGGCGGTGCGGCCGGACGCGGCGGCGGGTCGGCCGGCACCGGCCCGCCGGCCAGCCGGGCCCAGGCCGCCGCGAACGAGCGGGGCTCACCCCAGCGGCCGGCGTGGCCGAGCAACAGGGCCTCGGTCAGCTCCACGTCGTGGCAGCGCTCGACCCGCACCCCGGCGCGCAGCAGCGCGGGGTAGAGCGTCGCGCCGGAGGCCCACACCCAGCGCGGCCGCTCGGCCGCCTCGCACGCCGCGACGGCGGCGGCCAGGTCGGTGACCGGCCGCACCGGGCCGACCGGCAGCCCGGCGGCGTCGAGGGGTTGCAGCGCTCCCCCACCCCGCTCGTCCGAGACCACCGCCACCAGCACGGACGTGATTCTGCCTCGCCCCTGCGACACTTCACCCGCCAACCGCCGCCGCGCCCCGGGCCGGGCGGGTCGGCGGCGACACGGCGGCAGGCGGTGGGAACGGGGCGGTGCGGCGGCGCCCGGGTGGGAACGGGGCGGTGCGGCGGCGCCCGGCTCGCTAGCGTGGGCCGGTGCCACCACGGATCCCCCATCCCGAGCCCGGTACTCCGGACGCCCGGGGCCCGTTGCGCTACCTGTGGTGGCTCGTCCGCTGCCAGCCGTGGCGGGTGCTGCGCGGCAGCCTGTTCGGCACGGCCTGGATGACCGCCCTGTCGGTCCGCCCCTACCTGATCTCCCGCGCCGTGGACGACGGGCTGCGCACCGGCGACACCCGGACCCTGGCCCTGTGGGTGGCGGCGATCGTCGTCGCCGGCGTGGCGCTGTCCTGGCTGGGCATCATGCGGCACCGCACGATGACCTTCGTCCGGGAGGACGCGAAGGCGCGTTCCGCCGCCGTGGTGCTCCGCCACCTGTCCCGGGTCGGCGCCGTGCTGCCACGCCGCGCCGCGGCGGGCGAGGTGGCCACGGTCGGCGGCACCGACATCGACCGGGCGGCGCAGGTGATGACGATGACCGGGCCCGGCGTCGGCGCGGTGGTCGCATACGTGGTCGTCGCCGTCGTGCTCTGGTCGATCTCGCCCCTGCTCGCGCTCTGCGTGCTGGTGGGCGTGCCGTCGGTCGTCCTGGTCGTCGCTCCCCTGCTGCGCCGGCTGGAGCGGGCGGAGTCGGTCTACCGGCAGCAGCAGGGTGAGCTGACCGCCCGGTCGGGCGACATCGTGGCCGGGCTGCGGGTGCTCGCCGGGGTGGGTGGCCGGGACCTGTTCGCCCGCCGGTACGCGGCCCGCTCCCGCGACCTGCTCGTCGAGGGATACCGGGTCGGCTCCGTGAACAGCTGGATCGACGCGGCGACGGTGGCCGTACCCGGGTTGTTCCTCGCGGCGGTGGTGTGGCTGTCGGCCCGGATGACGGTCACCGGAGACATCAGCGTCGGAGAGCTGGTCGCCGTCTACGGCTACGTCGCGACACTCGTCGTGCCGGTCTGGTTCCTGCTGGAGTGCGGCCACCAGCTGATCCGGGGCCGGGTCGCGGCCCGCCGGATCGTCGCCCTGCTCACCGTCACGCCGGACGACGTCGGCGGGCCGCGCGCCACGCCGACCCGTGCCGGCGCGACGACGGTTCCCGGCAGTCGGCAGCCGGCCGGCCCCGCCGCCCCGGTCCCGGCCCCCGCCGGTCCGCTCGCGCCGCCTGCGGCCCCCGGCGTCCCCGCCATCCCGGTCCAGGCCCACGCCGACCCGCTCGCGGCCCCCGACGGCCCCGCCGACCTGCACGACCGGTCGAGCGGGCTGACCGTCCGGGCCGGCCGCCTCACCGCGGTGGCCGCCGCCGACCAGGCCGACGCCCTCGCGCTCGCCGACCGGCTCGGCCGGTACACCCTCAGCGACGCCACCTGGGGCGGCGTGCCGCTGACCGGCGTCGGACTGGAGCAGGTGCGGGCCCGCATCCTTCTCGCCGACCACGACGCCTACCTGTTCGCCGGGACGCTGCGGGAGTTGCTGCGCGGGGCCCGGCCCGACGGTAGCCGGGGGCGGATCGCCGCCGCCCTGCACGCCGCGTCGGCCGAGGACGTCGTCGACGCCCTGCCGCGCGGGCTGGACACCCCGCTGGACACCCGCGCCCGCTCCCTCTCCGGCGGCCAACGGCAACGGGTCCGGCTGGCCCGGGCGTTGCTCGCCGAGCCGGAGGTGCTGATCCTCGTCGAGCCGACCTCGGCGGTGGACGCGCACACCGAGGCGCGGATCGCCGAGCGGCTGCGCCGCGCGCGGGCCGGCCGGACGACCGTCGTACTCACCACCTCGCCGCTGCTGCTGGGGCGGGCCGACGAGGTCGCGCACCTGGTCGCGGGGCGGGTCGTCGCCGCCGGCACACACGCCGACCTGCTCGACCGGGACCCGGGCTACCGGCTGCTCGTGGCCCGTGGCGACGCCGACGCCGAGCAGGCGCTGCGGTGAGCGGGCTGCCGGTCGCCGACCGGGCCGCCGTGCGCCGGGCCACGCGCGAGCTGATCGCCCGGGACCGGCGCGCCGTCGCGACCGTGCTGGCGCTGCACGCGACCGCCACGGTCGCCGGGCTCGCCCCGCCGTGGCTGCTCGGCACCATCGTCGACCGGGTGTCCGCCGGGGCCGGCGTCGCCACCGTCGACCGGCTCGCCCTGGCGATCGGCGGGGCCGTGCTGGTCCAGACGCTGCTGTCGCGCTACGCGCGGTACGCCGGCCACCGCTTCGGCGAGCGTGCCGTGGCGCGGCTGCGCGAGGAGTTCGTCGAGCGGACGCTGAACCTGCCCGTCGGCGTCGTCGAGCGCGCCGGCTCCGGGGACCTGGCGACCCGCAGCTCGGTCGACGTGGCGACGGTCGGCACCACGGTCCGGGACGTGGTGCCCACCATCGTCATCGCCTCGGTGCAGCTGACGCTGCTGTTCGGCGCGGTGTTCCTGCTGCACCCGCTGCTCGGGCTGGCCGCGCTCGCCGGGCTGCCGACGATCGCGCTGGTGACCCGGTGGTACCTGCGGCGCGCCAGCCCGGCGTACCTGGCCGAGGGGGCAGCCGCCGCCGAGCTGACCGAGACGCTGACGACCACCGCGGAGGGCGCCCGTACGGTCGAGGCGTTCCGGCTGTCCGACGAACGGATCGGGCACGGCACCGCGCGCATCGCCCGGGTCTGGGGCGCCCGGCGGGCGACCCTGGCGCTGCGCACCGTGTTCTTCACCGTGGTGGAGGCCAGCTATCCGCTGCCCGTGGCCGCGCTGCTGCTGGTCGGTGGGCTCCTGCTCACCCGGGGCGAGGTGTCCCTCGGCGCGGTCGTCACCGCCACGCTCTACCTGCAGCAGGCGATCGAGCCGCTGGACCGGATCCTGCAGTGGACGGAGCAGGCGCAGCGCGGCTTCGCCTCGTTCGCCCGGGTGCTCGGCGTCGGCCAGGTGCCGCCGGAGCGGCCCGGCCGGGCCGCCGCGCCGGTGGACGAAAGGCTGGTCGTACGGGGAGCCCGGTTCGCGTACGGGGGCGGACCCGACGTGCTGCACGGCATCGACCTCGACGTGCGGCCCGGCGAGCGGTTGGCGCTCGTCGGGCCGTCGGGGGCCGGGAAGTCCACCCTGGCGCGGCTGCTCGCCGGGATCGACGCGCCCCGGGAGGGGGTCGTCAGCGTCGGCGGCTGCCCGGTCACCGACCTGGACCCGGCCGAGCGCCGGCGGCGCATCGCCCTGGTCACCCAGGAGCACCACGTCTTCATCGGCTCGCTACGTGACAACCTCGCGTTCGCCGCCCCGGACGCCTCCGACGACCGGATGCGCGCGGCGCTGGCCACGGTCGGCGCCGACTGGCACGACCGCCTGCCCGGCGGCCTCGACACCCCGCTCGGCGACGGGGCGCACCCGCTCGGGGCGGCCGAGGCCCAGCAGATCGCGCTGGCCCGGCTGGTGCTCGCCGACCCGCACACGCTGATCCTCGACGAGGCGACCGCCGCCCTCGACCCGACCACCGCCCGACGCACCGAACGGTCCCTGGCCGCCCTGCTCACCGGGCGGACCGTCATCGCGATCGCGCACCGCCTCAACACCGCCCACGACGCCGACCGGGTGGCGGTGCTGGAGGGGGGCCGGATCACCGAGCTCGGCAGTCACGACGAGCTGGTCCGGGCCGACGGCCCGTACGCCGCCCTGTGGCGTTCCTGGCACCCCTGAGCCGCCCCGGTCTACTTCACCGCCCCGGAGGTGAGGCCGGACTGGATCTGGCGTTGGAAGATCGCGTACACGACGATCATCGGGAGGATGGCGATGGTCAGGGCGGCGAAGAGGCCGGACCAGTCCGCCTCGTAGCCGGCGTTCACCGAGATGTCCGCGATGCCCTGGGTGAGCACCCACTTGTCCTTGGCGTTGGAGAGCAGCACGAGCGGCAGCTGGTACTGCCCCCACTGGCCGATGATGTTGAAGATCCCGACGCTGATCAGGCCCGGCTTCGCCATCGGCATCATCACCTGGAAGAAGAGCCGGGTGTGCGAGCAGCCGTCGATCATCCCCGCCTCGGCGACCGACGACGGCAGCGTCTTGAAGAACGCGGCCAGGAAGAACACCGTGAACGGCAGCGAGTAGGCGATGTAGACCAGCACCACCCCGGTGTGGGTGTCCAGCAGCCCCAGGTTCTTCACCACGAAGAAGAGCGGCACGAGAGCCAGGAAGACCGGGAACGCCAGCCCCGAGACGAACAGGTAGTAGATCGCCCGGTTGCCCCAGAACTTGTAGCGCGCCAGCACGTACGCGGCCATCGAGCCCAGCAGCATGGTGCCGAAGGTGCTGCACGCCACCACGATCACGCTGTTGAGGAAGTAGCGCCCGACGTTGGCCTTGTTCCACGCCCGGGCGTAGTTCTCGAACCGCAGCTCGCCCGGCAGGGTCCAGGGGCTGCTGAAGATCTCCGTGGTGTTCTTGAACGAGGCGAGGAAGGTCCAGAGGATGGGCACGACCACGATCACCGCCCAGACCGCGAGCGCCACGTGCCCGAGGGTGGCGAGGAGCCGTACCTCCGAGCGCCTGCCCCTGCCGCCGCGCCCACCCGCGGCGCCCGGCTTCACGGTCTTCGGCGGTAGCGCCGCCGGCGTCGGCGGCAGCGTCGTCTGCGGGTTCATCAGTACTCCACGCTTTCCCGCTTGGTCAGCCGCAGCGTCAACGCCGCGAACGTGAGGGTGAGGAAGAACAGCGCCACGCCCATGGCGGAGGCGTAGCCGTACTTCGAGTAGACGAAGGCGTTGCGGTAGATCTCCATCGCCAGCACGGTGGTGGCGCCGTCCGGGCCGCCGCCGTCGACCGAGAGCACCGAGACGATGGCGAACGCGTCGAACGCGGCGATGCCCAGGTAGACCCAGGCGACCTGGAGGGTGTCCCAGAGCAGCGGCAGGGTCACCCGGAAGAACAGCGTCACGCGGCTCGCCCCGTCCACCTCGGCGGCCTCGTAGATCTCGCCCGGGATGGAGGCCATGCCCGCCGAGAAGAGCACCACGTAGAAGCCGACCGCCTGCCAGACCAGCACGCCGATGATCGACCAGAGCGCCAGGTTCGGCCGGACCAGGAAGAGCACCGGGTCGAAGCCGAGCTTCATCAGCACGCCGTTGATCAGGCCGGACTCGTTGGGCCGGTAGACCATCTGGAACAGCACCGCGATGATGGCCACCGCCAGGACCTGGGGGAAGAAGAACACCACCCGGTAGAACTTCGACCCCCAGACCCCCTGGCGTTGCCCGCCGCTGCTCTTGCCGCCCACGTTGAGCAGGAACGAGAAGAACAGCGCGATGGCGATGGTGATCAGCGGCAGGGCAAGCAGCAGTACGCCGTGGTGCTGGACCGCCTTCCAGAAGTTGTCGTCGTCGAACAACCTCCGGAAGTTGTCGAAGCCCACCCACTGCGGGGCCGAGAGCCCTCGCCAGTTGGTCATCGAGATCTGGAACGCCTGCGCGTACGGCGCGATGACGAAGACCACGTACAGCGTGACCGGGACGAAGAGGAACCCGATCACGAACGGATACTTGCCGTGCCGCATGACCCCTACGCTCCGATCGATCAGCGCGTGAACTTGGCGATGGAGCTGTCCTTCTTGATCGCGTCGGCGCGCTTCTGGATCCGCTCCACGAAGGCGTCCGCCTTGATCCGGCCGAACATCAGCTCGTTGGTGGCCGTCCGCGCCTCCGTGTCGAGCTCCTTGTACCAGCCGTCGAAGTACAGGTTGAACACGTCCTGGCCGGCGGCCTTGAGCGCGGCCTGCGAGCTGGCCACGCCGGGCGGGAAGGCGAAGCCCTCCGAGCCGGCGGTGACCACCGTCGGAGCCTTGACCACCTCCGTGAAGCCCTTCGCGCCGGCCACCGAGAGCATCTGGCGCATGTACTCCAGGCCACCCTTGGGGTTCTTGCTCTTGGCCGAGACGAAGTAGCCCTCACCGGCGGTCGCCCGCAGCGCCGTCACCGGCAGCTTGTCCGAGGCGGACAGGCTCGGCACCGGCATGAGCTGGTAGTCGAAGCCGGACGGCGTGTCCTTCTTCTGCTCGCCCTCCAGCCAGTCGCCACTGGGGTAGAACGCCAGCTTGTACTGGTTCTGCCGCAGCTGCACGTCGGTGTGCTTGAGCCCCTCGAAGCTCTTGTCGACGTACTTGGCGCCGATCTCGGCCCACGCCTCGGCGGCCTGCTTGACGGCGTCCTGCTGCCAGGCGCCGTCCTCCAGGTTGTCGATGTTCTTCAGCACGTCCGTGCCGCCGATCTTCGCCGCGTGGGTGAGGATCACGTTCCACTGGTAGTACGCGGCGTTCGCCCCGGCGTAGCCGTACGGGGTGATGCCCTTGGCCTTGATCTGGTCGAGCAGGGCGGTGAACTCCGACCAGTTCTTCGCCGGCGCCCAGCCGTTGTCCTTGAACAGCTTGCCCGAGTACCAGATGCCGAAGACGGTGGAGACGTAGTACAGGACGTACGGCTTGCCGTTGAACGAACCGGCCTCGACGGTGCCCGGCACGACGGTGTCGCGGACCTTCTTGTTGGGGTCGTCGACCGACGGGGCGTCCCACAGCTCGGTGAGGTCCGCGAGCTGACCGTCGGCGACCAGGGAGCCGAAGTCGATCAGCTTCTCGCCGGAGTTGTTGACGAACTCCGGCGGGTTGCCCGAGGCGAAGCGCGGCTGGAGCACCGTGGACACGGCCTGGGTCGACTGGTGCTTGACCTCGGCCTTCGGGAACGCCTTCTTGTACAGCGGCTGGTGCACGTCGGTGGCGTACTTCTCGCCGTAGCCACCGTTGAAGATGACCACCTCGATGGGGACGTCCTCGGGCACGCCGAGCGGGTTGGTGGCGCTCTTGGTGCCGCCCGCGACCGGCTCGTTCTTCTCGTCGCCGCCGCTGGTCGCGCAGGCGCTCAGCAGGCCGGCGGCCGGGGTGGCGAGCAGGCCCACCGCGGCGGCCCGACGCAGCACGGTCCGGCGGCTCAGGTCGGCCGGGTTGTCGGGGGTAATCGACATCGTCGTCTCTCCTTGTGTGTTCGGGTCAGGCGGTGCGTCGGAGGCGTCCGGCGTACCGCGACTCGAGGGCGTGGTTGTGCTCGTCCCCGCCGGGGACGTTGGCGGAGAGGTAGACAGGGGGTACCTCCCCGACCTGGTGGAACCGTCGTACGACCTCGGCGGTCAACAGCTGCGCCAGCAGCGCCGCGGTGACCGAGGAGACCGCACAGACCGCGCCGCCGCCCTCGAGCGGCAGCAGTGCGTCGCCGTACGGCGCGCCGTTGTCCAGCACGACGTCGGCGAGGTCGGCGAGACGCCGGCCGGACGGGTGCCGTGGGGCGACCCGTGCGGTGTGCGCGACCGAGGTGACCGCGATCAGCGGGTGGCCGCGTCCGGTGACCAGCGTCGCCAGCTCGACCACCGAGCCGTTGATGCCGGACTGGGAGGCCACCACGAACACGTCACGCGGCTGCGGGGCGGCCAGCGCGTAGAGCTGGTGGGCGACGGCGGGATCACGCTCCAGCTTCGGGTCGGCGAGCACATCGCGCGGGGCGTCGCCGTGCAGCACCAGGTCGTGCAGGGAGAGCCGGTTCGTGGGCACGAGCCCGCCGGCCCGCGCGACCAGCTCCGCGGCGAACGCCTCGGAGTGACCGGCGCCGAACGCCTGGAGCACCCCGCCGGCGCGCAGGCTGGTGGCGATCAGGTCGGCGGCGACCCCGATCCCGTCGGCGCTGGCGTCGACGAGCCGGTCGAGCACCGGACGGACGGCGTCGGCGTACCCCTGGGCGCTGATCATGCGCTGGCCCCCTTCGCGGCCTTGTGCCCGTCGACGGCCTGGGCGGTACGCCGGAAGGCCGCGTGGGCGCGGTCGTGGGTGCGCTGGGCTACGGCGATGTAGAGCAGGTCGAGCACCACCAGCTGCGGGTGCCGTGCGGACAGCGCGTCGGGGCGGAAGGTGGTGGCCTGGCTGGCGGTGAGCAGCACGATGTCGGCCAGCTCTGCCAGCGGTGAGCGCGGGAACCCGGTCAGCGCCACGGTCGTCGCGCCCCGACTGCCGGCCTCGGCGAGCATCTCGATGGTCTCGCGGGTCTGGCCGGTGTGCGAGATGCCGAGCGCCACGTCGCCCTGGCGCAGCAGGGCCGCGCTGGCGAGGCCCTCGTGCACGTCGTTCCAGACCCAGGCCGCCACTCCGATGCGGTGCAGGCTGAACTGCATCTCCTCGCCGACCAGGGCGCTGCCGCTGGCCCCGAAGATGTTGACCCGCGAGGCCCCGGCGATGGCGACGGCGGCCCGTTCCACCTCGGCGAGGTCGAGCAGCGCGGCGGTGTCGTGCATGGCACGGGTGTCGGCGGCCATGATCTGGTCGAGCACCCGGGAGAGGGGATCACTCGGCTGGATCTCGCGTCCGATGTCGACGGTCCAACCCGCGGAGCGGGCCCGCCCGGTCTCCGCGGCGATGCCCAGCCGCAGGTCGGCGTAGCCGTCGAAGCCCATCGCCCGGCAGAACCGGGTGATCGTGGCCGGCGAGGTGCCGCTGCGCTCGGCCAGCTCCACGATGGTCGCCCGGGCGGCGGCCTCCGGGTCGCTGAGCACGTGCTCGGCGACCCGGCGCAGCGCCCCGGTCAGCTCGCCCGCGCCGGCCCGGACCCGGGCCAGCACGCCGTCGGAGCCGATCCCGAGCGCACCCCGCCGGTCGACCGCGCCGGCGTCGACCACCGCGGTCCCCGCGGAGGTGTCCACCTCGTGATCAACCATGGGGCACCTTTCGGAAAAGAGTGTTAACTGTTAGTGGTAAAAGTTCTTACTGAAAGCCCCTCCGTGTCAAGACCGTGGGCGAAGTTTTCAAACTGTTACCTGGCGCACGCCTCAGGAACCCGTCCGCCCCCTTGCCGGTCGTCGCCGGGCCGACCAGCATGAAGCGGCGTCGATCGGAGGGGTGGGTGCGGATGTCCGACACCGTCGTGGTCGGTCTCGACATCGGGGGTACGTCCACCCGGGCTACCGCCCTGACCCTGGACGGGCGGCGGCTGGGCAGCGGCCGGGCGGGCGGCGGGAATCCCACCAGCCACGGCGCCGAACGGGCCGCGGGCGAGCTGCTGACCGCGCTGCGGCAGGCGCTCGCCGACGTCGATCCGGCCCGCGTACGCGGTGGCACGATCGGGCTGGCCGGTGCGGGGCGGCTGCTCGCCGACCCGGCGGGTCGGGACGCCTTCGACCGGGCCTGGCGCGACGCCGGCCTGCGCTGCCCGTACGCGGTGCACGGCGACGCGCTGGTCGCGTACGCCTCGGGCACCGCCAGCCCCGACGGCACGGTGCTCATCGCCGGCACCGGTGCGATCGCCGCCGGGGTCCGCGAGCTGCGGCTGGACCGGATCGCCGACGGTCACGGGTGGCTGCTCGGCGACGCGGGCTCGGGCTACTGGCTGGGCCGGGAGGCGGTCCGCCGGCTGCTGGCCGACCTCGACCGGGGGCACGCGCCGGGTGGGCTGGCGGCGCAGGTGCTCACCGAGCTGCTCGGCTCCGCCGACGTGGCCGCCCGCCCCCGGGACACCGTCGACGCGCTGGTCCAGGCGGTGACCCGGCGGCCCCCCGTGGAGCTGGCCCGGCTGGCGCCCCTCGTGGTCGCCGCCGCCGTGGACGGCGAACCGGTCGCCGCCGGGCTGATCGACGAGGCGGCCGCGCACCTGGCGGCGAGCGCGGCCCGCATCCGCCCGGCCGGCGACGCCTCCCCGCTCGTGCTCGGCGGCGGCCTGCTGACCGGTGGCACGCCGCTCGCCGCGGTGGTGCGGACGGAGGTCGGCCGACGGTGGCCGGACGCGCCGCTGCACTCGGCGGGCGACGGCGCGGCCGCAGCGGCGTGGCTCGCCGCCCGGGGACTGCCCGAGGTGACCGATCCGCAGGCCCTGCACGCCCTGCTGGTCCCGCCGGCCTGACGCTTGCGCGCGGGGCGGGCGAGGCACACGGCGCTCGTGTCGCCGCCCCGCCGTCGATCCGCGCTCCCGCCCCGCCCTCGATCCGCGCTCCCGCCCCGCCGTCGATCCGCGCTCCCGCCGCAGCGGCGAGGAGTGACCTCGCGCGGCGCTTTGGAGCTGAGTCGTTTACGTCATCACGCGGTCGGCGCCAGCGCCGCGTGACATCCGCGCCGCGTCGGCTACACCGGTTTCAGGTGAGTCGCCCGCGCCAACCGGCTGGCACAGCAGGCCGGACGAGTCGCTCCCCGTCGCCCGCGCCCGACGGCCGCTCACACCATCAGCTCCACGGCGCGCTCATCGCCGCGGACCGGACCACGCGCCACCGCGCCACCGCGCCACCGCGCCACCGTCAAGCGAATCGTCTACGACATCACTTCGACAGCGCGCAGACCGCAACCGGCCGGACCCGCTCCGCACGCGCCGCGTCGCGCTGCTGAGCTGATCAGAACCGGTCCAGTGCGGATGGGCTCACTTCAGCTGGCCGGCCGTGAGGCCGGACTGCACCTGGCGCTGGAAGAGGATGTAGACCAGCAGCACCGGAACCACCGCGATGGTCAGGCCGGCGAAGAGCTGCGCGTAGTCGCCGGCGTAGCCCTGGTTGACCGAGAGCGCGGCGAGGCCCTGGGCGAGCACCCACTTGGACTCGTCGCCCTGCATGAGCACCTGGGGCAGCAGGAACTGGTTCCAGTGGCTGAGGAAGTTGAAGATGGCGACGCTGATCAGTCCCGGACGCGCCATCGGCAGCATCACCTGGAAGAAGAGCCGGAAGTGACCGCAGCCGTCGACGAGGGCCGCCTCCGCGACGGCGGTGGGCAGGGTGCGGAAGAAGGCGGTCAGGAAGAACACCGTGAAGGGCAGCGAGTAGGCGGCGTAGACGAGGATCAACCCGGTCCAGGTGCCGAAGAGGCCGGCGTTGCGCACCACGAAGAACAACGGCACCAGGGCGAGGAAGACGGGGAACATCAGCCCGCCGACGAACAGGTAGTAGACGACCTGCTTGCCCCGGAAGTCGTAGCGGGCGAAGACGTACGCGGCGGTGGCGCCCATCAGCATGGTCAGGGCGACCGAGCCGGCCACCACCACCAGGCTGTTGAGGAAGTACTGGCCGATGTGCGCCCCGGTCCAGGCCCGGGCCCAGTTGTCGAAGCGCAGCGCGCCGGGCAGGCTCCACGGGTCGGACAGGATCTCCGCGTTGCTCTTGAACGAGCTGACGAACATCCAGAGCAGCGGCAGTACGGTCAGCGCGCCCCAGAACAGCAGGAAGCCGTGCGACAGCACGTTGGCGACGCCGAGCTCGCGGCGTACCGGGCGGTCGGCGGGGCCGGCAGGCTCGGGCAGCGCCACCGGGACCGGCTTGTCCAGAGTCGTCACGAGTACTCGATCCTGTCTCGCTTGCTGGCCCGCAGCGCCAGCACCGCCACCGTGAGGGTCAGGAAGAACATCACCACGCCGATCGCCGAGGCGTAGCCGAACTTGGTCTCGCTGCCGAACGCCGTGTCGTACATCCGCACACCGATGACGTCGGTGGAGAAGTTGGGCCCGCCGTTGGTCATCAGCTGCACCAGGATGAACCCGTCCAGCGCGAAGATGGCCAGGTAGACCCAGGCGACCTGGACGGTGTCCCAGAGCAGCGGGATGGTCACCTTCCACAGCGTGGCCAGCCGGGAGGCGCCGTCGAGCATGACCGCCTCGTAGATCTCCTTCGGAATGGCCGACATGGCCGCGCCGAAGAGCACCACGTAGAAGCCGACGTTGCTCCAGATCATGACGGCGAGCACGCACCAGAAGGCGGTCCTCGGGTCGCCGAGCCAGGTGGGCGCGGCGAGGCCGACGCTGTTCAGGGCGCTGGTGAGCAGCCCCTTGTTCGGGTGGTAGACCTCCTTCCACAGCAGCGCGATGATCACGACCGAGAGCACCTGCGGGAAGAAGTAGACCGTGCGGTAGAACGACGAGCCACGCACCCCGCTGACCCCCGCCCGGCCCTTGCGGCCGCCCATGTTGAGCATGGCGGCGAAGAAGAGGCCGAGCACGATCGTCAGCACCGGAACCAGCGCCAGCAGGATCGCGTTGTTCTTCAGCGCGTTCCAGACGTAGTCGTCGTTCCACAGCGTCTTGAAGTTCGCCAGCCCGACCGAGTTGGCGTCGGCGGAGTAGCCGAGCCAGTCGGTGGTGGAGATCTGGAACGCCTGCAGGTACGGCGAGACGACGAAGATGACGTAGAGCAGCACCGGCGGCACCAGGAAGGTGACGATCAGCGGGTACTTGCCATGTCTCACGTTGAGGTCCTACCTCTTCAGCGGCGGTCCGGTAGGGGCGGGACGGCGCATCCCGCCCCTACCGGACCGGGGTGTCAGGCGGCCCGCTTGTACTTCTTGATCGAGCTGTCCTGGGCGATCTCGTCCGCGCCCTTCTGGCACTGGTCGAGGAACTCCGCCGGGCCGATCCGCCCGCTGAAGAACTCGCCGCACGCGGCGTCGACCAGGTTGCGCTCCAGCTTGCGGTAGTAGTTGTTGTAGACCCAGTTGAAGCCGTTGGCGCCGGAGGCGTCCAGCGCCTTCACCACGGTGTTCAGCCCGTACGGCAGCTCGACGCCCTCGCTGGCGCCGGCCACCACGGTCAGGCTGGAGACCTTCTTGGTGAAGTCCTGCGCGCCCTTCTTGGAGAGCATGATCCGGAAGTACTCCAGGCCGCCGGCGACGTTCTTGGCCTTGGCCGGGATCATGAACGGCTCGCCGGCGGTGCCCCGGACGGCCTCGAACGGCAGCTTGTCGCCGCTGCCCAGGCTCGGCGTCGGCTGGACGGTCATGTTGAACCCGGCCGGGGTGACGTCCTTCTGCTCGCTCTCCAGCCAGGAACCGCAGGAGATGAAGGCCGCCTTGCCCTGGCACCACGCGGTCTGCGACTGCTTGTGGTCGAGGCCGGGCGAGCCCTCGAGGATGAACTTGTCCTTGACGATCTGGTGCCAGGCGTCGGCGGCGGCCTTCATCCCGTCGGACTTCCAGGCGTTGGGCTCCAGGTTGTCGATCGCGGTGGCGACCGACGGGCCGCCGAACTTGATCGCGGTCGAGATCAACGGCCAGCTCATGTAGCGCGGGTGCGCGCCCGCGTACGTCCAGGGGGCGATGCCCGCGGCCTTGATCTGCTTGCACAGCGCGATGTGCTCGTCCCAGGTCTTGGCGTACTCCCACTTGCGCTCGGTGAAGAGCTTGGTGGAGTGCCAGATGCCGTAGACGGTGTAGGTGTAGTTCATCACCAGGAACTTGCCGTCGTACGAGCCGACCTCGACCGCGCCCGGCAGCAGGGTGTCCTTGACCGTCTTGCCCGGGATGTCGAGGCTCGGCGCGGCGAGCAGCTCGCCCAGGTCGGCGATGGCGTTCTGCGAGACCAGGCCGTTGAAGTCGATCTGGTTGGCGCCCGAGTTGTTGACCACGTCCGGCGGGGTGTTGTCGACGAAGCGCGGCTGGAGGGTCTTGGCGATCTCCTGCGTCGCCGAGTGGTTGATCTTCGCCTTCGGGTACTTTTCGGTGTACATGGCCTCGTGGGCCTTCGCGTACTCCTCGCCGAAGCCGCCGTTGAAGATCACCACCTCGAGGGGCGCGTCCTCCTTGACACCGAGCGGGTTCTGCTCGCTCTTGGTGCCCTTGTGGGTGCCGGCGTCGCCCTTGTCGTCGCCACCGCCCGTGGCGCAGCCGGTCAGCAGGCCGGCGGCGGGGGTGGCCAGGAGGCCGGCGGCGGCGGTGCGCCGCAGGATGTCACGCCTGTTCATGGTCTCTCCTCGGATCGGTCCGGGCGGTCGCCGGATGGGGGATGACGACCGCCGCACGAGGCGCAGGGGGAATTTGTCTTCAGTTCGCAATATCTTGCTGAAGAATTTCTACGGCAGGAGGGCGTGGACTTCAACCCCCGGGGACCGAACCGTTATCAGCACCGGCCAATGCACGCCTGCCGTACCCTCGGGCCATGCGCCGCCTGCGGCAACTCGCCGCGCGCACCCCCGCTGGTCGGCAACGCTACGTCGACCTGCTCCGGGCGCTCGCCATCGGCATGGTCGTTCTCGGCCACTGGGCGGTCGCCGCGATCGGCGAGGACGCCGCCGGCAGGCCGACGGGGCGCTCGGCACTGCCCGACCTGCCGTGGGCGTACCCGCTCACCTGGGGCGCCCAGGTGATGCCGATCTTCTTCCTGGTCGGCGGGTACGCCAACGCCGCCTCGCTGACCGCCCGTCGGGCCGCCGGCGTCGACGCCACCGCCTGGCTGCTGGGCCGGGGCGCCCGGCTGCTGCGTCCCACGACCGCACTGCTGCTGGTGATCGCCGGCGGCGCCGCGCTCGCGTCGCTGGCCGGCGTCGGGGCGACGCTGGTGCGTACCGTCGCCTGGTTCGCCACGATCCCGCTCTGGTTCCTCGCCGCCTACCTGATCGTGGTGCCGCTGACCCCGGCGATGCTCGCCCTGCACCGGCGCTTCGGTCTGTTCGTGCCGGCGACGCTGGCCGCGCTGGTCGTCGCCGGCGACGTGGGGCGGGCGCTGGGCCCGACCGAGCTGGCGCTGCCCAACTACGTCTTCGGCTGGCTCGCCGTGCACCAGCTCGGCATCGCCTGGCGCGACGCCGACGCCGGGCGTCACGACGCCCACCCGGCTGCGCAGGCCGCGCCGAGGCCCGGCGAGGCCCCGACCGGCCCCGCGCCCACCCGGGCCCGAGGACGTCGGCTGCCGCTGTCCCCGCGCGCGGGCGCGGCGGGGCTGGTGGGCGGGCTGGCCGCGACCGTGTTGCTGACCACCGTCGGACCGTACCCCGTCAGCATGCTCAACGTCCCGGGCGAGCGCCTGGACAACGCGGCCCCGCCCAGCCTGGCCCTGCTGATGCTGACCGTCGCGCAGTTCGGGCTGATCCTGCTGCTGCGCGACCCGGCGGAGCGCTGGCTGCGCCGCCCCGGCCCGTGGCAGGCGGTGATCGCGGTGAACTCGGTGGTGCTCACCGTGTTCCTCTGGCACCTCAGCGCCGCGATCCTGCTGGTGGGCGCGCTGGACGCGGTCGGCTGGCTGCCGACCGCGCCGGTGGCCTCGACCGCCTGGCTGGCCTGGCGGGTGCCATGGGTGCTGATGCTGGCCGTGGTGCTGATCGCCCTGGTCGCCGTCCTCGGCCCCGTGGAGGCCCGCGCCGGCGGCGGTCGCGCGGGCAATGGTCGCGGCGGCAACGGCGGTCGTGCCGGCAGCGGCGGGTGGCGGGCCCGCGCGCGCACCGCGCTCACCGCCGCCGGGTTCGTCGCCGTGGTGTACGCCCTGGTGGTCAACGCGCAGACGCCGAGGTCGGCGCCCGAGCCGCTGGGGGTGCCGGTGCCGGCGCTGGTGGCGTACCTGGCCGGGGCCGGCGCCCTGCGCCTGCTCAGGTCCGGGTGGGGAGGCCGGGGGCTACCCCGCCGTGCCGGGGATCCGGCCAGCGGCTCGTGAGCACCCTGCCCGGGCGTCCCCGGGCCGCGCGGAGGAGCCCGGCAGCAACGTCGCCCGGCCCGGTCGCCGGCCTCCCCGGCACCCCGGCCGTCGGTACGATCCGGCGGTGCGGACCGGTGCGGAGAGGCCATCTGGGACGCCGGCGCTGCCGACCGGCACGGCGGGCCCGGCGATCGCGGCCGGCGTACGGGCCTGGGTGGGCTCGGCGCCGCTGCGCGCCCTCGTCGGGCACTTCGGCGGCGACTGGCCGGACGGGGACCTCGCGGCGGTGCTGGCCGCGCTCGACGACTTCTCGGCGCGGCACTGGGACTTCCGCGGCGGCCGCGAGCGCCCGGACGCCCGGGAACCGGCCTTCGACCCGGCCACCGCGCGACTGGTGCTCGCCACCGCCGCCACGCTGGGCATGGTCCGCCCGGCAGCGCCCGCCCGGCCCGGGTACGCCCATCTGGTCGTGCTCGGCGGGTTGGCGCACGCCTGCCAGCGCCGGGTCGCGTACGCGGCGCACCTGCTGCGCGCCGGCACCCGGATCGGCGGCGAGGTGGCGGTGCTGGGCAGCTTCCGTCCGCTCTCCGACGCGGAGTGCCGGGCGCTGGCCGCGGCCGGCGTCCCGCCCTGCGACACTGAGGTGGCGGCGCTGGACGCGGCGGTGCGACGGGAGTTCCGGATGTCCGCACCGGCCGAGGACGACGGCCACGACGCGGGCCATCCGCACCACTCCTGGTCGTCGCGCACGTACCGGCCCGTGGACGGCCCGCCGGTCCGGGTGCTCGCCGCCCCGTCCAGCGACCCCGCCCGACGCCGCGCGCACACCGCCGACACCCAGCGGTTCTGGGCCGAGCACGTCCGCCTGCGCGCGGGCGATCCGGTGCTGATGGTGACCGCCCCGATCTACGTGCCGTTCCAGCACTGCGACGCGCTGCGCACCCTCGCCGTGCCGTACGGCTGCGCCATCGAGACCATCGGCGTCGACCCGGCCCTGCCCGAGCTGGCCGGGCTGCCCGAGCCGGCGCTCACCCCCGGCCGCTACCTGCAGGAGATCCGCTCGGCGATCCGCGCGATGCGTGCCCTGCACGGGGCGCGGCGCTGACCGGCCCCGCGTGTGCGGGCGGCCCCGCCCTCAGGCGCCGGCGCGCAGGGCCAGAGCCGCCCGGGTCGCGGACACGAATTCCCAGAAGCGCGGCTGCGTGGTGTTCTTCCGCTCGGCTCTGGTGTTGGTGCCGAACATGGCGTGCCGCAGCGGCGTGGTCAGTTCCAACTGCGCGCCCGCCCCCGAGAGCGTCCGGTTGCAGATGTTGCGCGGGTGGGTGCCGTCGATGGCGTCGTTGGTCCCCTGGGCGACCCCGATGCCGACCCTCACGAACTCCTGGCGCAGCAACTCCCGCAGCGTGACGTCGAGCCCGCCGATCAACACGGCCTCGGTCCCCGCCGGCTCGCCGGCCTGCTCCGGGGTGCACCCGTGCAGGGCGACGGCGCAGCGGGCCCCGCCGCAGACCGACTCAGCCCACGGGTCATCGCAGTTGACCGAGGTCACGTGCAGGTCACCGTTGCCGGTGCCGAGCAGCCCCTCGAACATCCAGTAGTCGTGCAGCCCCTTGCCGTCGGCCGTGACCGCCCTGGTCGCCGGGTGGTATCCGGCGATCGCGAGGCAGAGCTCCGAGGTGCCCGTCTCGATACCGCCCCCGTGCGGCGCGAGGACCGCCACCTGGGGGATCCCCGCGTCGGTGCTCTGGGAGTCGTCCAGGACCCCGTGCCGGCAGTAGCGACGGGCGTACTGGTTGCCCTCCAGCAGGCCCGGGGTGGCGTAGAGCTCGGTGTTCGAACCGTACAGGTCGCCGGTGGCCGCCCTGGCGGGAGTGGCGCCGGCCGGCAGCAGCGCGGGGCTGCCGATCGCCGCCGTGGCCAGTGCCGCCAGGATCGTCCTTCTCGACGCAGCCACCATCGCCACCCCATTCACGATTGTCGAACCCTCGCACGGACACTACCGGGCCGCCGACCGCCGTGTTGGCCCCGCGCGAGCCGGTGGACCCGACCGGGGCGGCGTCAGCCGGCCGTGTCCCGGACGGCCTGGGCGAAGACCTCGGAGCGGTGCTCGAAGTTGCGGAACCGTCCATAGCTGGGCGCGGCCGGGGAGAGCAGCACCACCCCGCCGGCGGGGGTCAGCTCGCGGGCGCGCCGGACCGCCTCGACGAGGTCCTCGACCACCTCGGTACGCACCTTCGGCAGGCCGGCGAGCGCCTCGACGATGCGGGCGCCGCTGTCGGGGATGCCGAGCACGGTGAGCTCGCGCTCCACGAGGTGCTCGCGCAGCGGCGTGTAGTCCAGGCCCCGGTCGGTGCCGCCGACGATCACCGTCAACGGCCGTCCCTCGTACGCGTCGATGGCGTGCATGGCCGCGTACGGGCTGGTGGCGAGCGTGTCGTCGACGAAGGTCAGGCCGGACGGGTCGGCGATCTCGGTGAGCCGGTGGGCCAGCCCCTGGAACCCGGCGACCGCCACGGCCAGGGTGTCCCTGCGCTCCACCACGTCGACGCCGAGCGCGTCGAGCACGGCGAGGGCGACGCAGAGGTTGCCCTCGTTGTGCCGGCCCACGAGCGGCAGCACCGCGCGCGGGAACAGCGGCCGGTCGCCGAGGTGGAACCAGGGCGTGCCGTCCGCGCCGCCGGCCACGTGGACGGTGTCCGGCAGGCCGGCGCGCACCGCCGCGCGGTCACCCAGTTCGAGGGCGAGCCTCGGGTCGGCGCCGTTGACCACCACGGTCCGCGGCCCGTGCGCCAGCAGGTTGAGCTTGTCGCGGTAGTACTCGCGCTCGCCGCCGTGCGCGTCGAGGTGCTCGGGGAAGAGCGAGGTGACGACCGCGACGCGGGGCGAGTCGGTCAGGTCGCTGCACTGGTAGCTGGAGAGCTCCAGCACGTACAGCTCCGCCTCCGGCAGGTCCAGCGTCGGCACGCCGATGTTGCCGCCGAAGACGTTCGGCCGGTCGACGGCGGCGAGCAGGTGGCTGATCAGGCTGGAGGTGGTGCTCTTGCCCTTGCTGCCGGTGACGCCGACGGTGCGGGCGGCGTGGTCGGCCATCCACAGGGCGGTGCCCTGCGTGACGGTCGCGCCGCGCCGGCGCAGCTCGACCAGCCACGGGTGGGTCTGCGGCACGCCGGGCGAGCGGACCACCACGTCGGCGGCGGCCAGCCGGGCGAAGCCCTCCTCGCCGGTGACCAGCGGCGCCGCCTCGGCCAGGGGCCCCTCCCAGGGCAGGCTGAGGAAGTTGGCGCTGTCGTCGACGGCGACCAGGTCGGCCGGGCCGTGCGCGGCGATCGCGATCACCGCGGCCCGGCCCTCCCGGCCGGCCCCCCAGACGGCGACGGTACGTCCGCGCAGGTCAGACAGGCGCACTGGCTCTCCTCGTGGGATGTCGACGGTGAGGCGGGGGCGGGTCCGACGCAGCCGGACACGGCCGGACGAACCAGGGCCTAGTATGGCGTGTGCCCAATGAGCAGCTGCGGCGGATGGACGCCTTCACCTTCCCGTCCTACTCGATCGACCTCTCCACCGGGGAGGTGTTGTTCGACTACGCCCTCACGGGCGCCGACGGCGAGCAGCGGTTCACCGAGGTGGTCACCCTTCCGCTGCCGGACGCGCCGCCGTCGGACGAGACCGTGGCGACCCTCGGCCGGGTGCTGGAGCTGCTGCACGTCGTCGCCGGCGTCAGCTACTACAAGGCCGCCGCTCCGCCGCGCCTGGTGCTACCGGCGCCGCTGGGCGCGGCCGCCGCCGAGCTGGTCACCGCCGTCTACACCAAGGGCCTCGCGGAGTACGCGTACCGCAACCGGCTGCCGCACGTGCTCGAGCTGCGCCCGGAGGTGCCGGCGGGCGAGGTGTCCGCGCCCCGGGTGTACGACGACTCCGACCGGCGTCCGCTCTCGGCGGTGGGCGGCGGCAAGGATTCCATCGTCAGCCTGGAGGCGCTGCGCCGGGCGGGCCTCGACCCGGTGCCGTTCTCGGTCAACCCGAACCACGTGATCGTCGCGGTCAACGAGGCGTCCGGGCTGACCCCGCTCGCCGCCCGGCGGCGCATCGACCCGGTGCTGTTCGAGCTGAACGCCGCCGGGGCGCGCAACGGCCACATCCCGGTCACGGCGATCAACTCGCTGATCGCCGTCGCCACGGCGGTGCTGCACGGCCTGGGCCCGGTCGTGATGTCCAACGAGCGCTCGGCGTCGGACCCGAACCTCGTCTGGAACGGCCACGAGATCAACCACCAGTGGTCCAAGGGCGTGGAGGCCGAGGGGCTGCTGCGGGGCGCGCTGGCCGAGCACGCCGGGCTCACCGAGCCGTACTTCTCGCTGCTGCGGTCGCTGTCGGAGCTGCACATCGCCCGGTCGTTCGCCGAGATCGACCGCTACGACGACGTGGTGACGAGCTGCAACGCCGCGTTCAAGCTGCGCGACGCCAGCGAGCGCTGGTGCCGCGACTGCCCGAAGTGCCGGTTCGTCTTCCTGGCCATGGCGCCGTTCATGTCCCGCGAGCGCATCGTCCACATCTTCGGCGGCGACCTGCTCGCCGACCCCGCGCAGATCCCCGGCTACCGCGAGCTGCTGGGCGTGGACGGGCACAAGCCGTTCGAGTGCGTCGGCGAGGTGGAGGAGTCGGTGGTGGCGTTGAGCCTGCTCGCCGAGCAGGACCAGTGGCGCGACGCCCCGGTCGTCCGTGCGCTCGTCGACGCCGTACCCGAAACGGCCTGGTCGGCCGCCGCCAGCTCCGACGTCTTCACCCCCGGCGGCCCGAACCACGTCCCCCCGCCGTACGCGAAGGCCCTCGCCGCCCTGACCTGACCTCCGCTCTCCCCCACCCGCCCCGCCGATCATGAGGTTGGCAGCCCGGTTCGGGCGATTCCTCCCCGCCAACCTCATGATCGACAGCAGACAGGAGCTGGCGGGGTCAGGAGGTGCGGATGGCGTCGAGGGCCAGCAGGGCGACGTGCAGGGAGAGGCAGGCCTCCACCGAGTCGAGGTCCACGTCCAGGACGCGGCGGATCCGCGCCAGCCGCTCGTAGAAGGCCGGTCGGGACAGGTGTGCCGCCCCGGCCGCCGCCGACTTGTTGCGGCCCTGCTCCAGGTACGCCCGCAGGGTGCCCAGCAGTTGCTCCCGCGGGTGCTGCGCGTCGTGGGTCAGCAGTGCGCCGAGTTCCCGCTCGACGAAGGTCTGCAACCGGGGCTCGTCGCGCAGCAGGTGCAGCAGCCCTGCCAGCCCGACGTGCGGCAGCCGGAAGACCGGCAGGTCCCGTCGGTCCCGCCGGGCGGCATCGGCGATCTGCCGGGCCTCGATCAGCGACCGACGCGCCTCCCGCAGGCCGGGCACGCCGGAACCGGCCGCGATGAGCAGGCCGCCGCCTGCCGGCCGGGCCACGCCGTTCGTCCGGCCGTTGGACCGGGCCGCTCCGTCACCGTGGACAGGGCCGCCCGGGCGGACCTGGCCCTCGGAACGAGCGGAGCCGCCCAGACGGAGATGACTGTCCGGGCGGGTCGGGCCGTCCGGGCCGGCGGGTGCGTCCGGACGGAGGCGGCGCAGGGTGGTGGCGAACGCGGCCAGCGAACGTTCCTCGGCCGCCGGCTCCGGCAGGGCGAGCAGCACCCCGACCGCCTGGTCGTCGACGGGGCTGGTCAGCCCGGTCAGCTTCGCCTCGCGCAGCGCCTGCCCGACCGCCTCGGTGAGGTCGCGCAGGCGCACCGGGCCGGCCTGTGGACCGCCGGCGCCCGGATCGGGGTGTGCCGCCTCCGGGGCCGGGCCGCCCTCCCCCGCCGGTTCGTCGCCGCGATGCCGGATGACCACCCCGACCAGGTGCCGCCGGTCCAGCACCACGCCGAGCGCCCGGGCCCGCAACGCGACCTCGTCGACCGGCAGGGAGTGGTCCAGCAGGGCGGTGAGCAGCGTCCGGTGGATCTGCCGCTCCAGGCCCTCGGCGTCGCGGCGGATCAGCCGGCCCAGGGCCAGGGTCGAGGCCGCCCGCTCGACGAGGATGGTCAGCCGGGTGGGTGGGACCACGGGCGGCGCGACGACACCGACCGGCGCGCCGCCCTCCCCGTCCGGGCCGAACACGCGCCGACCGGCCGACAGGTCGCCCCCGCCCGGCCAGCGCAGCAGCAGCCGTCCCCAGTCCTGTCCCCGGGCGCCCACCGTGGTCACCAGCCACCCGTTGTCACCGTCGTACGCGGTCCGCCCGGCCGGCCGGATCCGCCGCGAGTGCTGCTCCCAGCAGTCCAGCAGCAGCTCGGCGCTCTCCCCCGCCGGGTCGTACGCGAGCACCTGCCGGGAGAGGTTCTCCAGCACCACCGGGCAGCCGGAGAGCTCGGCGGCCTGCCGCACCACCTCGCCGGGGCCGGCGCCCTCCACCGACAGCTCCGTGAAGCGCTGGTGGATCTCCTCCGTGGCCCGCAGCTCGGTCAGCTGGGCGTCGACGATCAGCGCGTGCACGGCCTCGGTGATCCGGACGAACGGGGTGGCCCGCCGCAGCTCGACCAGGGGCAGCCCGCGCCGCTCGGCGGCGGCGGCCATCACCCGGGGCACCCCGCTGACGTACCGGCGGCCCAGCTCGACGACCAGACCGGAGACGCCCACGTCCGCCAGCTCGCCGATGAAGACGCGCAGCCCGGCGTCGTCGGCGGGTAGCCCGATCCCGGTGGTGAGCACCAGCTCGCCGCCGCCGAGCAGGGGGGCGATGTCGGGCACCTCGGTCACGTGCACCCAGCGCACCGGACGGTCGAGGCCGGCCTCCCCGGCGACCAGGCGCGGGGCGCCGTGGCGGACCGGGTCCAGCGCGAGAACCTCACGGACGGTAGGAAACACGGGCGACACGCTACCGTCCGTGACGTCGATTCCGCACGGGCGGCCACCCGGTCTCGGGCCCGCTCGTGCCGCTCGGGCTCGGGCAGGTTCCGCACCCAGTCCCGGGCCCGCGCCCAGTCGATGAAGCGGTCCCGATACGGTCGGGATCATGACCCTCATCTTCGCCGACCTCGGCCTGCACCTGGGCGTCCTGGACGCCCTGCTGGACGACGCGATCGCTGCCGACGACCTCAAGGCGCTCATCGAGTCGACCGGCCCCGATGGCCCGGAGGACGGCTACCCAGGTCCAGGCCCGCGCCTGCAGGCGTCACTAGAGCTGTTACATGCCGTCACGGTGCCGTCGGCCGAGGCCGCAGCGATCACCGACCTGCAGTTCGACGGCGGCAGCGACATCTACATGCTGATCGAGCAGACCCTGGACATCGACACCGGCGGCGAGTCCGACGACTACAACGTGACGTCGCTGGAGGGCATTCACGCACTGTCCGGCCTGCAGTCCCTGGATCTGGACGGCCACGGATATCGTCCAGGGCCGTTGGACCTGACCCCGCTGACCGGCCACCCGGCCCTGTCGGAACTGGTACTGACCGGGGAATGCACGGGAGCGGCGGCGCTGGAGTCGCTGCCTGCGCTACACACCCTGGACGTCTCGCTGGCGCACCTCGACGACCCCGACGTCCTGGCCCGCTTGGAGGCCCGCGGAACGACGGTCCAGCGTTGACCGCGCCACAGCAGAGGCCGTTGCCGCACAGAGGCCGGGAGTCCTGGGTGGGGAAGCGACCTATGAGACACGCCGCAGGTGTCTCGCCGGGTCTGGCGTAGACGATCCGCAGCCGCCGGCTTGCTTGATTCTGGCCCGCCCGCGTGAAGCCGTTGAATCCAGCTCGGTCGGGTCAGGGCGCAGGCACGTCAGCCCAGTGCCTTGCGCAGCAGCGCCGTCAACTGGTCCTGCTCGTCGGGCGAGAGTCGTCCGACCGCCGTACGGGCGAAGGTGAAGGCCGTTGCGAACCGGTGGTTGATCTCGTTCCCCCGGGGGGTTCTCGCGACGAGCCGTGCGCGGCGGTCCCGGGGATTCGGTTCGCGGGTCACGAGGCCGAGCGCTTCGAGACGCGCGACGATCTGGGTGATGTTGGAGGCATCGCAGCCGAGTTCCTCGGCCAGGGCGCCCATGCCCCGTCGCTCATCGAGTCGCCCGAGCACACATGCCTGCGCCGGGCTGAGCGACAGCTCGGCTGCCGCCGCCTCGTAGGCGCGGTCGTACACGTCGACCAGGTCGAACAGGGCTGCCTCGGCCTCGGACGAGGGAGTCACGGGTCCGTTCGGCAGCGCCACGTCCCCAGCCTAGGTGAGTTAGTTGATTCACTCAAATAGCTGTGGTCCAATGATCCTTGATGCACTCAAGTAAACAAGGGGGGACGATGGGGAGCAGAGTCGAGCGCACAGCAGGCGACGCGATCGTGGCGCCGCAGATGAACGCGGTCGTCCTTGACCGGTTCGGCGGAGTCGACGAACTCTCGTCGCGCCGGACACCGCTCCCGCAGGTCGGCGACGACGACGTCCTCGTCCGGGTGGAGTACGCAGGCGTCGGGTCCTGGGACGCGGGCGAGCGGGAGGGGAACTACGACGGCGTTTTCGGCGTCGCCTCGACCTTCCCCTACATCCTCGGCTGGGACGCGGCCGGCACGGTGGCCGCGGTCGGGCGCAACGTCACACGGTTCGACGTGGGCGAGCGGGTCTACGCCGCGACGATGCCGGTGCCGCGTGGTGGCTCCTACGCCGAGTACGCCGTCGTCGAGGCGGAGTTCGTGGCTCGCGTGCCCGACCGGCTGCCGACCGGACAGGCCGGCGCGATGGCGTGGGATGCCCTGACCGCACTGAGCGGTCTCGACCTGCTCGGGCTGCGGCCGGACCAGACGCTCATGGTCTTCGGGGCCAGCGGGGGTATCGGCCACATGGCCGTGCAGCTGGCGCGGCACAGCGGCATCCGGGTGTTGGCCGTGGCCTCTGGTGACGACGGTGTCGCCCTGGCCCGGCGGCTGGGCGCCGACGACGCCGTCGACGGTCGTCGAGACGACGTGTTGGCTGCGGCGTTCGAGTTCGCACCGGGCGGGCTCGATGCGGCTCTGGTCACCGTGGGAGGCGAGATTGCCGAACGATCTCTGCGCGCGATCAAGAAGTCGGGACGGATCGCCTGGCCGAACGGTGTCCTGCCCACGCCGGTGACGTCGCCGGGGGCGACGGTGTCCGAATACGACGGGGACCGAAGCCCCACCGCCACCGATCGGCTGAACGCGATCATCGAGGCGAGCTCCTTCGAGGTCCACGTCGCCCGGACTTTCCCGTTGGCCCGAGCCGGGGATGCGCACCGCGCCCTGAATGATCACTATGTCGGGAAGCTGGCCCTCAAGGTCGGATAGGACGCGACAGACGCCCCGAGGCTCCCTGAGCGACGTGGCCCGGAAGCCCCTCGACATGAGGGACCTCCGGGCCACGTGACGATCATGTCCAGAGGCGTCGCTCAGTCGACGCCGAACTCCATCGCGGCGCGGTCGAGGGCCTCGTCGGCGGCGGAGGGGACCCCCCGGG
The DNA here is from genome assembly GCF_036902715.1 of Micromonospora sp. CPCC 205546. Lineage (NCBI taxonomy): Bacteria > Bacillati > Actinomycetota > Actinomycetes > Micromonosporales > Micromonosporaceae > Micromonospora > Micromonospora sp. CPCC 205546. The sequence goes on along the minus strand of NZ_JBAKHL010000021.1, from coordinate 24,289 downwards.
AGGCGATGGCCTCCGCACCGCCCTGCGGCATCGCGCCGATCAGCCCGGTCGAGGCGGCCTGCGCGGCGCCGACCACCCGCTGCGGGGCCGCGCCGCCGACCATGCCGAGGGTCGCGTACTGCTCCAGCTTCGCCCGCGAGTCTGCGATGTCCAGGTTGCGCATGGTGAGCTGGCCGATCCGGTCCGACGGGCCGAACGCCGAGTCCTCGGTACGCTCCATCGACAGCTTGTCGGGGTGGTAGCTGAACGCCGGGCCGGTGGTGTCGAGGATCGAGTAGTCCTCGCCCCGGCGCAGCCGCAACGTCACCTCGCCGGTGACCGCCGTGCCCACCCAGCGCTGCAACGACTCGCGCAGCATCAGCGCCTGCGGGTCCAGCCAGCGCCCCTCGTACATCAGCCGACCGAGGCGGCGGCCCTCGTTGTGGTAGTTCGCCAGGGTGTCCTCGTTGTGGATGGCGTTGACCAGCCGCTCGTATGCGGCGTGCAGCAGCGCCATGCCGGGCGCCTCGTAGATGCCCCGGCTCTTGGCCTCGATGATCCGGTTCTCGATCTGGTCCGACATGCCCATGCCGTGCCGGCCGCCGATGGCGTTGGCCTCCAGCACCAGGTCGACGGGGCTGCCGAACTCCTTGCCGTTGATCGTCACCGGGCGGCCCTGGTCGAAGCCGATCGTGACGTCCTCGGTGGGGATCTCCACCGACGGGTCCCAGAACCGGACTCCCATGATCGGGTTGACCGTCTCGATGCCGGTGTCGAGGTGTTCGAGGGTCTTCGCCTCGTGCGTGGCGCCCCAGATGTTGGCGTCGGTGGAGTACGCCTTCTCGGTGCTGTCCCGGTACGGCAGGCCGCGTTCGAGCAGCCACTCCGACATCTCCTTGCGCCCACCCAGTTCGGTGACGAAGTCGGTGTCGAGCCACGGCTTGTAGATCCGCAGCTGCGGGTTGGCCAGCAGCCCGTAGCGGTAGAACCGCTCGATGTCGTTTCCCTTGAAGGTCGAGCCGTCGCCCCAGATCTGGACGTCGTCGGAGATCATCGCCCGCACCAGCAGGGTCCCGGTCACGGCCCGGCCCAGCGGGGTGGTGTTGAAGTAGGCCCGCCCGCCCGAGCGGATGTGGAAGGCCCCGCAGGTCAGCGCCGCCAGGCCCTCCTCGACCAGGGCGGCGCGGCAGTCGACCAGCCGGGCGACCTCGGCGCCGTAGCTGAGCGCGCGGCCGGGCACCGAGGCGATGTCCGGCTCGTCGTACTGGCCGATGTCGGCGGTGTAGGCGCAGGGAACGGCGCCCTTGTCGCGCATCCACGCGACCGCGACCGAGGTGTCGAGGCCGCCGGAGAAGGCGATGCCGACACGTTCGCCGGTGGGCAGGGAGGTGAGAACCTTGGACACGGGGAAGATTATGCACCAGCCCGCATGGCCATGCAAATGAAACGCGGCCGGCACCACCTCCCCGGGCGGGACACTAGGCCGGGTCGTCGCGACCCAGCTCCCAGCAGGCCACGGCGGTGGCGGCGGCGACGTTGAGCGAGTCGACGCCGCGGCGCATCGGGATCACCACCCGGACGTCGCTGCCGTCCATCGCCGCCCGGGTCAGGCCGGCGCCCTCGGCCCCCATGAGCAGCGCCGCCCGGGCCCGCTGGGCCGCGTCGAGCCGCTGGATCGGCACCGCGTCCGGCGCCGGGGTCATCGCCAGCACCGTGAAGCCGGCCGCGCGGACGTCACCGAGCGCGTCCGGCCAGGGCTCCAGCTTCGCGTACGGGATCGCGAACACCTCGCCCATGCTGACCCGGACGCTGCGCCGGTAGAGCGGGTCGGCGCAGGTCGGCGAGAGCAGCACGGCGTCCACGCCGAGCGCGGCCACCGCCCGGAAGATGGCCCCCAGGTTCGTGTGGTTGTTCACGTCCTCCAGGACCACCACCCGCCGCGCGGCGGCCAGCACCTCGGCGGCGGCCGGCAGCGGCTTGCGCCGGAACGACGCGAGCACGCCCCGGTGCACGTGGAAGCCGGTGGCCCGCTGCAGCACGTCCTGGGTGGCCGCGTAGACCGGGGTGTCGCCGGTGTCCAGGTCGGCGAGCTGGTCGACCCGCTTGGCGTCCACCAGGTACGACCGGGCCGGGTAGCCGGCCCGCAGCGCCCGGCGCAGCACCAGCTCGCCCTCGGCGATGAACAGACCGTGCGGCGGCTCCCAGCGGGTGCGCAGCTCGACGTCGGTCAACGCCCGGTAGTCGGCGATCCGGTCGTCGTCGGGGTCGGTGATCGGGTGGATGGGCACCCGCCGATTCTGCCGGATGCGCGGCGGCCGCCCCGGGCCGCCCGACGCCGCACCGATCGGGGGCGTTTTGTCCAAGTAAGAAGGGGAATGGCAGGCCGGATCGGCGGACCGACGGAAGGACAGCCAGGTGAACGCACGTCCCATGGGCACGCCGGGGCCGGACCGGACCGACCACCCGGACGGACGGCGCGTCGACCTGGGACCGCTGCCCCGCGGCGCCACCGTCGCCGATCACGTCGTGCACCGGCTGGCGGGCTGGGGCGTGCGCCGTTACTTCGGCTATCCCGGCGACGGCATCAACGGCCTGACCTCGGCGCTGCAACGCACCGGGGACCGGGCGCAGTTCGTCCAGGTCCGGCACGAGGAGACCGCCGGCTTCGCGGCCTCGGCGCACGTCAAGTACGGCGGCGGGCCGCTCGGCTGCGCGCTGGTGACCAGCGGCCCCGGCGCGATCCACCTGCTCAACGGCCTCTACGACGCCAAGCTGGACCACCAGCCGGTGGTCGCCCTGGTCGGTCACACCGCGCTCACCGCCGAGGGCGGCGGCTACTACCAGGAGGTGGACCTGCTCGCCCTCTACAAGGACGTGGCGGCCGCCTTCCTGGCCCAGCTCGACCACCCAAGCCAGGTCCGCCACCTGGTCGACCGGGCCTGCCGCACGGCGCTGGCCCGGCGTACGGTCACCGCGCTGGTGCTGCCGTCCGACATCCAGGACGCGCCGGCCGTACCGGACCCACCACACGCGCACGGCTACTACCGCACCAGCGACGTGCCCAGCAGCGGCCCCACGGTGCCGCCGGAGGCCGACGTGCGCCGGGCCGCCGAGGTGCTGGGCGGCGGCGAGCGGGTCGCCATGCTGGTCGGGCAGGGTGCGCTCGGCGCGGTGGACGAGGTCCGCGCGGTCGCCGACCGGCTCGGCGCGGGGGTGGCGGTCGCACTGCTCGGGTTCGCCGCCGTGGACCACCGGGAACCGTGGGTGACCGGCGCGATCGGCCTGCTCGGCACCCGGCCCAGCTGGCAGTTGATGAACGGGTGCGACCGGCTGCTGATCGTGGGCAGCAACATGCCGTACTCGGAGTTCTACCCGCCGGGGCAGGCCCGGGCGGTGCAGATCGACCGGGACGGTACGCAGCTGGGGCTGCGGTACCCGACCGAGGTGAACCTGACCGGCGACGCCGGTCCCACCCTGCGGGCGCTGCTGCGCGAGCTCGGCCCCGGCCCGGGACCGAGCCGCTGGCGGGAGACGATCGGCAGGGCCACCTCCGCCTGGCGCCGGACCCAGCGGGAACTGGCCGGGCAGTCCGCCGACCCGGTCAACCCGCAGCTGCTCTTCACCACCCTCAGCGACCGGCTGCCCGACGACGTGATGATCTCGGTCGACTGCGGCACCACGACCGCCTGGTACGCCCGGCACATCCAGGTCCGCCCGGGCATGCTGGCCAGCCTCTCCGGCACCCTGCTCTCGATGGGAGGGGCGATGCCGTACGCGCTGGCCGCCAAGTTCGCCCACCCGGACCGCCCGCTGGTGGCGCTGATCGGCGACGGCGCGATGCAGATGAACGGGATCAACGAGCTGATCACGGTGGCCAAGTACTGGCGGAGCTGGGCCGACCCCCGGTTCGTGGTGCTGGTGCTCAACAACCGGGACCTGGCCTTCGTCAGCTGGGAGCAGCGCTCCAGCGAGGGCACGCCGATGTTCCCGGACAGCCAGCAGCTGCCCGACATCGGCTACCACCGGTGGGCGGAGGTGCTGGGCCTGCACGGCGAGCTGGTCGACGCGCCGGAGCAGGTGCCGGGCGTCTGGGACCGGGCGCTGAGCGCGGACCGGCCGGTGGTCGTCAACGCCCTGGTCGACCCGGCCGAGCTGATGCTGCCGCCGCACTTCACCGCCGAGCAGGCCCGCAACACCGCCGCCGCCGTGCTGCGCGGCGACACCGACTGGGCGGGCATCATCCGGCGGGGCCTGCCCACGGCGATCGCCACCCTCCGGCCGGGCCGCGGCCGGGGCTGACCCGGCGCGGACCGGGCCGGCCACCGTCGGTCGGTGCGGAGGCGTCAGTCCGCCCGGCGGTAGCGCAGCAGGACCGACCGGCCGTCGAAGCCCCGCGACTCGACCAGGCGCAGGTTGATCCGCTCCGTGGCCGCGAAGACCGGCTTGCCGCCGCCGAGCACCACCGGGTGCACGAAGATCTGGTACTCGTCGATCAGGCCGAGGCCGGTCAGCGCGCCGGCGGCCCCGGCCCCGCCGAGGAGCAGCAGGTCGCCACCCGGCTGCTCCTTGAGCGCGGTGACCTCCTTGCCGAGATCGGCACCCCCGACGACCTGCGCGCCGTGCTCGGCGGCGGTGAGGGTGCGCGAGAGGACAACCTTCGGCGTACGCCGCCAGATCGGCGCGAACGCCAGGTCGTGCGGGTGGTCGGAGATGGACTCGACCTGCGGCCAGTAGCCGGCCATGAGTTCCCAGACCCTGCGGCCGTAGAGGAACCCGCCCACCCGGTCGCACTGCGCCAGCGAGTACGCGGACAGCTCGTCACCCATCTGCGGCCAGTCGAACTCGCCGTTCGGCCCCTCGATGAACCCGTCGAGCGACTGGTGCACCCCGTAGATGATCTCTCGCATGGCCTTGCTCCCGTTGGCGTCGCGACGCCCCTCGTGGGCGTCCTCGTCAGGTGGTCGGAGCGGCGGCGCCGGCTTTGACATCCCCGGACGGACTCTGCTCCGGGTTTTCCGCCGACTGGTCCGGCACCGTTACCGTGCCGCTTGTGCGCGGCGCGACGATCATCGCCCTGGTCGGCATCGACGGGGCCGGGAAGACCACACAGGCGAAGGCGCTGGCCGACCGGCTAGGCGCGGCGGGGGTGCCGGCCACCTACTTCGAGAACCCCGGCGGCCGGCCGCTGTGGGACCGGCTCGCCCGCGCACTGGGTCGCCGCGACGGGCCGCACCTGTTCGGCCGCACCGGCTACGTGGCGCTCGAGGCAGGCGTACGCTGGCTCGCCATGGCCCGGGCGGTGCTGGTGTCCCGGCTGACCGGCCGCGCGGCGGTGATGGACCGGTGGTCCTGGTGCCAGTACGTGGTGATGCGGGTCCGTGGCGACCGGGGCGGGCGCCTGACGCGGCTGGCATTCGGGATCTTTCCGCGGCCGGACGTGGTCTGCTTCCTGGCGGTCTCGCCCGAGGTGGCGCAGCAGCGGGTGCTGACCCGGGGCGTCGACACCGAGGAGCTGCCCTACCTGCGCGCGCTGGACGCCGGCTACCGGGACCTGCCGGAGTTCGGCACGTTCACCGTCGTCGACGCGGACGGCGGGCCGGCCGAGGTCCGCGCCGCCCTGGACCGCGTGCTGCACACGGCTGTGGGGCCCGCCCCGGAGGTACGCGACCGACCCGCTCGGGCCGACCGCCGCCCGGACGCCGGCAGGTGACCGCGCCCCAGGCTCGCGGCTCGCGGCCCGCCGTCAGCCGCGGCGATCCAGCCAGCGTCGCAGGTCGGACAGGCGCTCGTCCGAGGGAGACGGCCGCCGCTCCTCCGACGGGCGGCGCTCCTCCGACGGGCGACGCTGCTCGACCGGCGGACGCTCCACCGGGCGACGTGGGTCGCCGACCAGCTCGCGGCTCGGCGCGGCGAAGGCCTTGCGCGGCTCACCCGCGACGGCGGCGCCGATGACCCGGGCGACCGCGTCGATCACCCTCGCCTGCACCGCCGCACCCACCGAGTCGGTCGGGTCGTCCGGGTTGGCGGCGATGCCGGCGACCGCCACCTGCGGGGTGAAGCCGACGAAGGTCTCGGTGGCGTTGCGCTCCGAACTGCCGGTCTTGCCGGCCACCGGCCGACCGTCGAGGATCCGGTTCACGGAGGTGGCCGTGCCCCCGTTGCACTGCGCGAGCGTGGACTGCTGACCGACCGGGCAGCGGGCCGCGTCGGTGGCGGCCCGGGCCACGTCGGCGTCGAGCACCCGCCGACAGGACGGGTCGCCCACCGGCACCCGCTCGCCGTCGGCCGCGGTCACCGACACCACCGGCAGCGGGGTGCAGTAGGTGCCCTCGGCGGCCACGGTGGCGTACGCGTTGGCCAGGTCGAGCGGCGTGGTGGCGGTCACCCCGAGCGTGAACGAACCCCAGTCGGCGGCGTCGTTCTCGGCGAAGGTGGCGTCGGCGTCGGCCCGGAAGGTGATGCCGAGGCGCTTCGCCATCTCGACCACCTTCTCCTGCCCGACCTGTTCGGCCAGCCACACGAAGTAGGTGTTGACCGAGCGGCCGAAGCCGTCCCACATCATCCGGTAGCCGTCCATCCACTCCGGGTTGGCGTTGGCCGGGCACCACCGGCCGTCGCAGCTGCCCTCGCCCTCGGCCGCGTACCGGGTGGGCAGCCGGCTGGGCGCGTCGAAGCCCGTGGAGAGCGGCTTGCCGGCCTCCAGCGCGGCGAGCATGGTGAAGAGCTTGAACGTCGAGCCGGCCTGGTAGCCGTCCACGCTGTCGCCGCCGGAGACGAGCGGGTTGACGGTGTTGGGGCGGTTGGCCTGCCCGGCGGGGTTGGCGTCGAGGCTGTAGCGCCGGTTGACCGCCATCGCCAGCACCCGACCGGTGCCCGGCTCGACGGCGGCGATCGGCAGGGCGCGCTTGTTGTCGTAGGAGTAGACGTCGGTGGCCTGCTTCTGCGCGGTGGCCTGGATCTTCGGGTCCAGCGAGGTCACCACGGTGTAGCCGCCGCGGCGCAGCGCCTGCTCGCGCTCCTCGACGCTGGCCCCGAACTCGGGCTGCGCGAGCCACCACTGCCGTAGGTAGTCGCAGAAGAAGCCCCAGTCGTCGTGGCCCTGCGCGACGGCGGTGCAGCCGTTGGGCTGGGCGGTGGGGCGCAGGGTCAGCTTCTCGGCGCGGGCCCGCGCGGCCTCCTCTGCGGTGATCGCGCCGGTGTCGACCATCGAGTCGAGCACGTAGCCGCGCCGCTGGAGCGCCGCGTCCGCGTCGCCGTCGATCGGGCTGTACGCCTCCGGCGACTGCACGAGGCCGGCGAGCAGGGCCGCCTCGCCGAGGGTCAGTTCCGCCGGTGCCTTGGCGAAGTAGCGCTGGCTGGCCGCCGCGATGCCGTACGCCCCGGAGCCGAAGTACGCGATGTTCAGGTAGCGGTTGAGGATCTCGTCCTTGCTCAGGCGCTGTTCCAGCGCCGTGGCGTACCGGATCTCCTGGACCTTGCGCCCGACGGTCTGCTCGGTGGCCGCGGCGCGTTCCTCGGCGGTGCGCCCGGGGTCGGTCTTGAGCACGTTGCGGACGTACTGCATGGTCAGCGTGGAGCCACCCTGCTGCCCGCCGCCGGAGACGTTCGACACCACCGCTCGCAGCAGCCCGCGCGGGTCGGCGCCGCCGTGGTCGTAGAAGCGCCGGTCCTCGGCCGCCACGATGGCCTGCCGCATCACCGGGGCGATCTCGTCGAGCGGCACGTCGGTGCGGTTGACGTCGTAGAACGTGGTGATCAGCGTCTTGCCGTCGTTGGCGTAGAGGTAGGAGCGTTGCGGGGTGGCCGGCGTGCGCAGCGCTTCGGGCAGCGCGGCGTACGACCCGACCGCGGCCTTGGCGGCGAACCCGAGCAGCAGGTTTCCCGGCAGCGCGGCGACAGCCAGGACGAGGCCGGCGAGCACGCCGGCGAGCAGCACGGTGAACAGCCGCGACAGCGGCGGGCGGGGTGGGGCCATGGTCCCCAGGGTTGCCACGCGACGGGCCGATCGACCACCCCCGCAGCCCGGTTGTCAGCAATTTCACCGCCCGTGACCAGCGACTTCCCATCCCATCCGCCCCTCGGGCACCGCCGGCCCCGTGGACACCGTCGACCCCAACGCCCGCCCGGTCCGGCGACGCCCGCCGGTTCCGGTGCCGTCGGAGGCGGTGCGGCGGGTCAGGTGGGCAGGGGGCCGTTGGGGCCGCCCGGAGCCGCCGGGGCGGCGACGGTGGCGAGGCTCGCGCTGGCGGCGTCGCGGGCGATGTCCCGGGGCACCAGCCGGCCGGAGCGGTAACCGACGCCGATGCCGGCGATCAGCACGAAGATCGCGCCGAAGGTCTGCAGCGAGCCGATCAGCGCGCCGCCGACGCCCAGCAGCGGGGCGGCGATCATCAGCATGGCGCCGTCGCCGATGCTGAACGTCCCGGAGCGGGCCACCGACCAGCCGGTCAGCAGCCAGCCCAGGCTGTAGCAGGTGGCGCCGACGAGCACGAGCGTGCGCGCGGTGGTGCCGAAGACGGGGGTCTGCTCCGCCAGCCCCGCGAAGGGCAGCATGAGCACCGTGCCGGCGATGGAGACGAGCAGGCCGGCGACGGCCGCCCGGCGGCTGCGGGTCGCCGCCAGCAGCCCGGTCAGCGCCAGCAGGGCGAGCAGCCCGAGCCACACCGCCGCCACCCAGCCCACCAGGTAGAGGGGCCGGCCGTCGGCCGGGTACGGGTCGTTGCCCACCCCGCCGTCGCTGCCCATCGCCACGACGGCGTAGAGGATGGCGTACGCGGGCAGCAGCCACACCGCGCCGCGGGCAAGCCGGCGCAACGACCAGGCCCAGGTGGCGTTCGTGGCCGGTCCGGCCGGCGTCGGTTCGACGAAGGGCAGCACGCCGAACCCCCCGCCGGTGCGCCGGCTGCCGATCGGTCCGGTGGGATCGTGCGCACCGGGCACCGGGGCCGAGGAGCGTACCCGCTTCGCCGGATCCTTCATGCGTCACCTCGCTCGTCCGACGAGCGGTGCGGGACGCGCCGGGGCGCCCCGATGCCTGCTCACCGCCCGTCCTAGGACCGATGGTGGCAGGCGACGGAGCGCCCCATGAGTCTTTCTCGCATTTCCGGGCGATCGACGCCCGGACCCGGTCAGCCCCGTTCGCGCTGGTTGGCCGGGTCGTTCAGCAGGCTTCCCGGGGAGACCGGCTCCGGCGCGGGCAGCCCCTGCGGCTTGCCGCCGGAGGCCTGCGCCTCGGCGACGCGTACCTCGTCGTGGATCTGCTGCGCGGCGGCCGCCGCGGCCCGTGCGGCCTCGGCCGCCTCGCGCTCCACCTCGCTCGCGCCGTCGGCCGCCTCCGGCGCCGGCTCGTCGCCGACCATCCGGCTCAGCCCGCCGAGCGCGCCGCCCATGCCCTCCAGCGCCTTGGTCAGCTCGGCCGGCACGATCCAGACCTTGTTCGCACTGCCGTTGGCGATCTGCGGCAGGGCCTGGAGGTATTGGTAGGCGAGCACCTTCTGGCTCGGGTTCGCCTGGTGGATCGCGTCGAACACCGTCTTGATCGCCTTCGCCTGGCCCTCGGCCTGCAGGATGCGGGCCTGCCGGTCACCGTCGGCGCGCAGCACCGCGGACTGCTTCTCACCCTCGGCCGTGAGGATCTGCGACTGCTTGTGCCCCTCGGCGTTCAGGATCGCCGCCCGGCGGTCCCGCTCGGCGCGCATCTGCTTCTCCATCGAGTCGCGGATGCTCGCCGGCGGCTCGATCGCCTTGAGCTCCACCCGGGTGACCTTGATGCCCCACCGGCCGGTGGTCTCGTCCAGCACGCCCGACAGATGACGGTTGATCTGGTCGCGGCTGGTCAGCGCCCGCTCCAGGTCCAGCGAGCCGATCACGTTACGCAGCGTGGTGACGGTGAGCTGCTCGATGGCCTGGAGGAAGTTCGAGATCTCGTAGGTGGCCCGGACCGAGTCGACGACCTTGAAGTAGAGGACCGTGTCGATCGAGACCACCAGGTTGTCGGAGGTGATCACCGGCTGCGGCGGGAAGCTGACCACCTGCTCCCGCATGTCGACCTTGGTGCGCACCGCGTCGACGAACGGGACCAGGATGTTCAGTCCCGGGTTGAGCGTGCGCTTGTACTTGCCGAGCCGCTCGACCACGTCCTGACGCTGCTGCGGCACGATCCGCACCGCCTTGGCCAGGGTGATCACCCCGATCAGCGCGATAGCGATCAGTAGGACCGGGATCACAAGTTCCATGTACTCACCTTTTCGCTTCGGGTAGCTCGCCGGAAGGGGAAACGTCGTCCCGCCACACCAGGGCGGTAGCGCCCCGCACCTGGATCACCTGCACCCGTTCGCCCGGGGCGAAGTGTTGGCTCGCGTCGTAGGAGCGGGCCTGCCACAGCTCGCCGTCGATCTTCACCATGCCCTGGCCGGTGTCGACCTGCTCCAGCACCAGCGCCGTGCTGCCCTCGATCGCCTCCACGCCGAAGGGCTGCTCGCCGCTCTCGAGCGCGGAGCGGCGGTGCCTGCGCAGCGTCGGGCGCACACCCAGCACCGTCAGCGCCGACACCGCGGCGAAGACGATCGCCTGCACCTCGACCGGGGCGCCGAGCGCCGCCGCTCCCGCGGCGGCCAGGGCCCCGACCGCGAACATGATCAGAAACAGCGTCGTCGTGAAGATCTCAGCGATCGCCAGAACGACACCCAACACGATCCACAGCACGGCGTCCACCCCCCGATCGTGACACGTCAAAGCACGTGGAGCCCACTAGCGAAGATCAGTAAGCTCGGCGGCACCCCCAGCGGCCCGCCCGGCGGGGCGGGAAGACCACCGAGGAGAGCCCCGTGTCCCTGCTGCCCGAGACCGCCCGCCGGATCGACGCCCTCGTCGCCGGGGCGCAGTCCGCCGGCCGTACGCCGTCGCTGCTGGTCGGCGTGGTACGCGACGGCGTGCTGACGCACCTCGCCACCGCCGGCGAGCACCCGCGTCCCGAGGCCGACCTGCAGTACCGCCTCGGGTCGATCAGCAAGACCATGACCGCCACCCTGGTCCTGCAGGAGCGCGACGCGGGCAGGCTGGCGCTGGACGACCCGCTGGAGAGGCACCTGCCCGGCACCGGTGTGGGCACGCTCACCCTGCGGCAGCTCCTGGGGCACGCCAGCGGCCTGCGTCGCGAGCCGGACGGGCAGTGGTGGGAGCGCGCCGAGGGTGTGGACCTGGCCACCCTGCTGGCCGGGGTGAGCGCCGAGAAGATCGCCTATCCCCCGCACCGGGCCTACCACTACTCGAACCTGGCGTACGGGCTGCTCGGCGGGGTGCTGGAGCGGATCACCGGCACCCCCTGGGCGGAGCTGCTGCGCCAGCGCGTCCTTGAGCCGCTCGGCATGCGTCGCACCACCTACGCGGCGACCGAGCCGTTCGCCCGCGGCTACGTGGTGCACCCCTGGCACGACACGCTGCGGGAGGAGCCGCGTACGGACACCGGGGCGATGGCCCCCGCCGGGCAGCTCTGGTCCACCGCCGAGGACCTGGCCCGCTGGGCGGCCTTCCTGGCCGACCCGGCGCCGGAGGTGCTGGCGGCGGCGACGCTGACCGAGATGTGCGTCCCGGTGTCGATCAGCGACGTGGACTCGTGGACCGGCGGGCACGGTCTCGGCCTGGAGCTCTACCGGCAGGGCGAGCGCGTCTACGTCGGGCACGGCGGCTCGATGCCCGGCTACGTGGCCGCCCTCGCGGTGCACCGCCCGTCCCGCACCGGCGTGATCGCCTTCGCCAACTCGTACGGCTTCCGCACCGGCGGGATCGGCGGGATCGGGCGACAGGTCCTCACCACGGTGCTGGACGCCGAGCCGGCGTTCCCGCAGCCCTGGCGGCCCTCGGCCACTCCCCCGCCCGCCGAGGTCGACGAGGTGACCGGCCGCTGGTGGTGGATGGGCGCGTCGCTCGACGTCGCCTGGGACGCAACCGCGGGCGAGCTGGTCGTGTACGTGCGCGGAGAGCGGGTGAGCGTGTTCGTCCCGGCGGGGCCGGACCGCTGGCGGGGTCGCTCCGGCCCGGAGAACGGCGAGATCCTGTCGGTGCTGCGCGACGAGGCGGGGCGGGCGGTGGCGCTGGACATCGCCACCTTCGTCTTCACCCGTACCCCCGACCAGGAGCCCTGACCAGACCCGTCCGGAGCCGCAGGGGTCCGCGACCCGGACCCGAGGCGCGACGCCCGCGCGGGGGCCGTCACCCGACGGGCGGGGGGGGGCGCCGTGCCCGGCTCCGGGCGGTCAGGCTTGATCCCTCCGCCGGGCACGGCGGCCCCCCGCCCCGGCCGCAACCACGCTCAGGCCGGCTCCGTCACGAAGTCGATCAGGCGTTCCATCGCGTTGATCAGCGGAGTCTCCACGTCGGCGAAACTGTCGACCCGGGACAGGATGTGCCGCCACATCTCCGCCGGCTCGGCGACCCCGAGCGCGGCGCACACGCCCTCCTTCCACGGGCGCCCCGGCGGCACCACCGGCCACGCCCGGATGCCCAGCGCCGCCGGCTTGACCGCCTGCCACACGTCGACGTAAGGGTGCCCGGTCACCAGCACGTGCGGGGAGGTCACCTTCGCCACGATCCGGCTCTCCTTGGAGCCGGCGACCAGGTGGTCGACGAGTACGCCGAGGCGGCGCCCGGGGCCGGGGGCGAAGTCGCGCACCTCGGCGTCGAGCGCGTCGATGCCGTCGAGCGGCTCCACCACCACGCCCTCGACGCGCAGGTCGTCGCCCCAGATCCGCTCGACCAGGGCGGCGTCGTGGACGCCCTCCACCCAGATCCGGCTGGCCTTGGCGACCTGGGCGCGTACGCCCTCGACGGCGATCGAGCCGGAGGCGGTGCGGCGGCGGGCGGCCGGCACCGGGGCGCGGGTCGGCCGGCGCAGCGTCACCGGCCGCCCGTCGAGCAGGAACGCCGCCGGCAGCAGCGGGAAGTTGCGTCGGCGCCCGTGCCGGTCCTCCAGCACCACCGCGCCCGCCTCGAAGCCGACCACCGCGCCGCAGAAGCCGGAGTCGGCGTCCTCCACCACGAGGTCCGCCTCGGCGTCCACCTCGGGCGTGACCTTCCGCCGTCGCCAGTCCCCCGCCAGCACGTCGTCCCCATACCGCCGCATGCCGATCAAGCTAACCCCCCGCCCCCGCCCCCGCACCCGACACCCCGCTCCACCCACCCCACCCGCGCCCGCCCCCCAGCCCGCGCACCCACCCACCCCGTCGATCATGCAATTGTGGTGCCCGTAAAAGGCGCAACTGCCGACAATCCGCCCACCACAACTCCATGATCGACGGGATAGGGCGCGCGGGGGTGGGAGGGTGGGGCGTGGGGGGGCGGGGAGTGTGGGGGTGCGGGGGCGGGGAGTGTGGGGTGCGGGGGCGGGGGCCTCAGTGGGGGCGGGGCGGTCGGAGCGGCAGTCGAGACAGGGACGGCGATGACCACGTACCCTTTCGGCATGTCCACCCCCGCAGCGGGCGCGGCCACTCTCACACCGCGCCGGTCCAGCCGGTTCGTTGCCTGGGTACGCGCCTGGCGCGCCGGGTTGGTGCCCTTCGACGAGGTCGCCGACGCCATCGCCGGCCACGAGGAGCACCTGGTCGCCGACGCGCCCGGCACCTGGACCGACGTCCCCCTGCCCCAGGCGTTGCCCACCCTGGCGAAGCTCTCGCCCGACGAGATCCGGCTCGTGCTGCCCGCCCCCGGCGACCCGCGCGGGCTGCCCGGTCCGGGCGACTTCGCCGGCGCGGCGCTGGTCGCCGGCGAGGCCGTCGTCGCCGGAGGGCTGGGGCTGATCCCGCACGTACGCACGCACACGTCCGGCTCCGGCGACACCTTCGAGACGGTGCTCTGGCGGGTCTACCCGCTGCCGGCCGACGCCCCGGCCGCCTCCCTCGTGCTGCCCGGTGCGGCCGAGGCCGAGGCGGAGCTGGCGGTCGCCCTGGCCGACACGACCGCCGCGCTGACCCGGCTGGACGTCGCGCAGTGGCGACCCGAGCTGGCCGGGGCGCTGGAGGCGCTGCGCCGACCGGACGGCGCCACCGACCTGCCGCCCGGGTTCGATCCGCGCGCCCGGCGGCTCTTCGCCCGGGCCGCCGTCCTCGACCGGGTGCTCGCGCTGGCCGGTCATGCCGCGCCGGGCGGCGCGATCAACAACTACGAGGCCCAGCAGCGCGACGCCGCACTGCGCCCGCTGACCACCGCCTGCCGCCAGGCGCTGGTCGCCGCCTGCAACGCCCCGTTGCGCCCCTGACCTCGCCGGACGCACCGCCGGGGCACGGCGTCGGCGAGCCACGGATCGCCCGGCTACCGTGCACCTCCGGCGGCCCGCCCGCGCCCCGGGGCACGGCGTCGGAGCACCGTGGGGCCGGCCTGGCCGGCCGCCCGTGCGACCGGCTCAGACCTCGTCGACCAGGTCGGCGACGGAGTCGACGATCCGCGACGGCCGGTACGGGTAGCGCTCCGCCTCGGCGCGGCTGCTGATCCCGGTCAGCACCAGGATCGTCTCCAGGCCGGCCTCCAGCCCGCACAGGATGTCGGTGTCCATCCGGTCGCCGATCATCGCGGTCGTCTCGGAGTGCGCGTTGATGGTGTTGAGCGCGGAGCGCATCATCATCGGGTTGGGCTTGCCGACGAAGTACGGCTCGATCCCCGTCGCCTTGGAGATCATCGCGGCGACCGAGCCGGCGGCCGGCAGCGCGCCCTCCACGGACGGGCCCGTCACGTCGGGGTTCGTGCAGATGAACCGCGCCCCGTCGTTGATCAGCCGGACCGCCTTGGTGATCGCCTCGAAGCTGTAGGTGCGGGTCTCCCCCAGCACCACGTAGTCCGGGGCGAAGTCGGTGAGCACGTAGCCGACCGCGTGCAGCGCGGTGGTCAGCCCGGCCTCCCCGATCACGTACGCGGTGCCACCCGGCCGCTGGTCGGCCAGGAACTGGGCGGTGGCCAGCGCGGACGACCAGATCGCCTGCTCCGGCACGTCCAGGCCCATTCGGCTCAGCCGGGCCGTGAGGTCGCGGGGTGTGTAGATCGAGTTGTTGGTGAGCACCAGGAACGGCTTGCCGGAGGCGCGCAGCCGGGAGACGAACTCCGGTGCCCCGGGCACGGGCTGACCCTCGTGCACCAGCACGCCGTCCATGTCGGTCAGCCAGCTCTCCACCGGCTTGCGGTCCTGCATCGTCACTCGTTCCGGGGGTGTCGGGTCGTCGGCGTGGCCGACGCGGCGGTCGGATGGCCGGCTTCCGGGGGCGGGGTCGCCGGCGCGGCGGTCAGGAGGCCGGTGCGCCGGAGGCCGGGCCGGCGGTGGGACGTCGGGCCGGGACGCAGCACACCGTCGGGCAGGTGTCCCACATCGGCAACCCGCCGAGGCGGCGGCGCAGGTCGACCCCGTCCGGGTCGGTCCGCTCCCGCACCAGCTCGCGCACCATCGCCACGAAGCGGGGGTCGGTGCCGGGGGTGGCCGCCCGCACGAAGTCCAGCCCGAGTTGCCGGGCCGTCTGGCGCGCCTCGGTGTCCAGGTCCCACACCACCTCCAGGTGGTCGGAGACGAACCCGATCGGGCTGACCACCACGGCGGTGGTGCCGGCCCCGGCCAGCGTACGCAGGTGGTCGTTGACGTCCGGCTCCAGCCACGGCACCTGCGGCGGACCGGAGCGGCTCTGCCACACCAGGTCCCAGGGCAGGTCCGGGGCGGCCGCCGCGTGGACCAGCCGGGCGACCTCGGCGAGCTGCGCCTCGTACCGGCCGCCGTGCGGGCCGGCGTTGGCCGCCATCGAGTTCGGGACCGAGTGCGCGGTGAACACCAGCCGGGTGCCGTCCCGCTTTCCCGGGTCGAGCCGGCCGAGCGCCGCCCGCACCGCGTCGGCGTGCGGCTCGACGAAGCCGGGGTGGTCCCAGAACTGGCGGACCTTGTCGATGAGCGGGGCGTCCGGACCCACCGCCGCGCGCGCCGCGGCGATGTCCTCCTGGTACTGCCGGCAGGAGGAGTAGCCCCCGTAGGCGCTGGTCACGAACGCCAGGGCGCGGGTGACGCCGTCGTCGCGCATCTGCGCCACGGTGTCGGCGAGCATCGGGTCCCAGTTCCGGTTGCCCCAGTAGACCGGCAGGTCGACGCCGTTGGCGGCGAAGTCCTCCCGGATCGCCGCGAGCAGTTCCCGGCACTGCTGGTTGATCGGGGAGACGCCACCGAAGTGCTGGTAGTGCTCCGCGACCTCCGCCAGCCGCTCCGGCGGCACACCCCGCCCCCGGGTCACGTTCTGCAGGAACGGCATCACGTCCTCGGGCCGTTCCGGTCCGCCGAAGGACACCAGGACCACCGCGTCGTACGCCATGACCCCATTCTTCCCGGTCGCCGTACCCGCCGGGCGGGCCCCCCTGATGCCGCCCGTCAGCAACGGTGCGCCGCTGCCGCGCGACGGGCGATCGGAGGGGGCCCCTACCCTTCAGGCGCCGATGGCGTGGTAGCCGCCGTCGACGTGCACGATCTCGCCCGTGGTGGCCGGGAACCAGTCGGAGAGCAGCGCCAGGCAGGCCCGCGCGGCCGGCTCCTGGTCGGTGAGGCTCCAGCCCAGCGGGGCGCGCTCGGCCCAGGCCTGTTCGAACTGCTCGAAGCCGGGGATCGACTTGGCGGCGATGGTACGCAGCGGCCCGGCGGCGACCAGGTTGCTGCGGATGCCCTGCTTGCCCAGGTGCATCGCCAGGTAGCGGGAGGCGGACTCCAGCCCGGCCTTGGCCACGCCCATCCAGTCGTAGACGGGCCACGCCTTGGTGGCGTCGAAGGTCAGGCCGACCACCGCGCCGCCGGCGGACATCAGCGGCAGGGCCGCCATGGCCAGCGACTTGTAGGAGTACGTGGAGACGTGCAGCGCGGTCGCCACGTCCTCCCAGGGGGCGTCGAGGAAGCCGCCGCCGAGGCAGCTCTGCGGGGCGAAGCCGATCGAGTGCACCACCCCGTCCAGTCCGTCGACGTGCTCGCGCACGCGGTCGCCGAGCCCGGCGAGGTGGTCGGCGTCGGTCACGTCCAGCTCGATCACCGGGGCGGGCTCGGGCAGCCGCCTGGCGATCCGCTCCACCAGGGAGAGCCGGCCGTAGCCGGTGAGCACGACCTTCGCCCCGTTCTCCTGGGCGAGCTTCGCCACCGAGAAGGCGATCGAGGCGTCGGTGATGACGCCGGTGACCAGCAGCCGCTTACCGGCGAGCAGTCCGGACATGCAGGGATTCCTCCGTAGTTCTCAGTGACCGCGTGGTCAGTGGCCCATGCCGAGGCCGCCGTCGACCGGGATGACGGCGCCGGAGACGTAGCCGGCGGCGTCGCCGGCCAGCCAGGTCACCACGCCCGCGATCTCGTCGGGCTGGGCGAACCGGTTGGCGGGGATCGCCTTGCGGTACTCGGTCCTGCGGTCCTCGGGCAGGCCTGCGGTCATGTCGGTCTCCACGTAGCCGGGCGCGACCACGTTCGCCGTGATGTTGCGGCTGCCCAGCTCGCGGGTGATCGAGCGGGCCACGCCCACCAGGCCGGCCTTGCTGGCCGCGTAGTTGACCTGGCCGGGGCCGCCGTAGAGGCCGACCACCGAGGAGATGAAGATCATCCGCCCCCACTTGGCGCGCAGCATCTTGCCGGAGGCGCGCTTGGCGCACCGGAAGGCGCCCGTGAGGTTGGTGTCCAGCACGCGGGTGAACTGTTCCTCCGACATCCGCAGCAGCAGCGTGTCGTCGGTGATCCCGGCGTTGGCGACGAGCACCTCCACCGGCCCCAGCTCGGCCTCGATCGCGGCGAACGCCGCGTCGACCGACTCGGAGTCGGTCACGTCGCAGCGCACCCCGAACAGCCCCTCGGGCGGCTCGCCGCTGCGGTGGGTCACCGCCACCCGGTCGCCCTGCTTGGCGAAGGCCTGCGCGATGGCCAGGCCGATCCCCCGGTTGCCGCCGGTCACCAGGACGGTACGGGCCACGGTTCCCCCTGTAGTTCAGTGATCTCCCGGTCGGTCGGAGCCTAGGCGTTACCGGCAGGTAAGCGCTAACGCCGTGCACGTCCGGGCCGTGTGGCGCCCTCCGCCGGGGCCCCGTCGGGTTCGGCGAGGCAGGCGCACGCGCCGCCGAACGACGACGCGGCGGCCCCGCCGACGGGCCGCGTCCGGCCGCTCGGCCGGGTGCGCCGCCGGCACCCCGCGGGTGTACGATGATCCACGTTTGCGGGCCACGCGGCCCGCGTTCCGGGCCCCGCCGACCGCAGGAGGTGATCGCTGTGCGAGATAGCGATCCTCCCAGTCGTGGCCGGGCCGATCGTCAGCCCCGCTGAGCCACGACTCAGCAGGTGAGCTGACCCAGCTCCGCTCCCCGCCTCCGCCCGGTCACCGGCCCCGCGCCGGGTGACCGTGCCGCGCCGCCCGTCGCCCGGGCGGCCCGCCGGGAGCCGCCCGGTCACGACTTCGTGTGCGCGTCCTGATCACCCCTCCTGCGGTCCGCCCCCGCACGCGCGGACCGTCCAGTCGCCGCCCGGAGCCGTCCATGAGCCGCTACGTCGCCCCGCTGGGCTTCACCCTCGCCGCCGTCTGGGTGGCCGTCGTCTTCGTCCTCGCCGGCGGCGCCGCGCACTGACCGCCCGATGCTGACCGGCGGGGCGTGTTCGACCGCCGGGCGCGTCGACGCCGGCGGCGGGCACCGACCGCCGCCGGTCGTCGCCGGCGCGTCAGAGCATCCGCGAGGACCACAACAGGTTGAGGGCGCCGGCGCAGAGCGCCAGCAGCAGGGCCACCCCCGCGTACCACTGGGTGACCTCGCGGGGTTCCGTGCGGAACCCGATCGAGCTGCCCATGTCCTGGTAGACCTGCTTCAGCTCGGTCACCGAGGCCGCCTCGTAGAAGTAGCCCTCGGTGGCCTCGGCCAGGTCGGCCAGGGCCAGCCGGTCCACCGGCACCCGTTGCAGCTGACCGCCGATGTCCACCTGCCCCGAGTCGGTGCCGAAGGCGATGGTCGAGACGGGCACGTTCGCCGCCTGTGCGGCCGTGGCCGCCTCCTCCACCGAACGACCCGAGGTGCGGTAGCCGTCGGAGAGCAGCACGATGCGGGCCGGCGGAATCCCCGCCGCGCCGTCGGCCGGCACCGTCCGGATCGCCTCCAGGCAGGTGAAGACCGCCTCCCCGGTCGCCGTCGCCTCCGCCAGCACCAGCCCGTCGATCGCGTTGGTCACCGCGTCGCGGTCCTTGCCCGGCGGCACCAGCACGTTCGCCGACTTGGCGAACGACACCAGTCCCAGGTTGTAGCTCTCCGGCAGCTCGCCGACGAACTGCTTGGCCGCCTCCTGCGCCGCCTCCAACCGGTTCGGCGCCACGTCGTCGGCCTGCATGGACAGTGACACGTCGATGGCGAGCATCACGGTGGCCCGCTCCAGCGGCTCCCGGGTGTCGACCGACGGCCGGGCCAGCGCGGTCGCCAGCACCAGCAGGCAGAGCAGGAACGCCGTCGCCGGCACGTGGCGACGCCAGCCGATCCCCTTCGGTGCCAGGGTGCGCAGCAGGTCCACGTTGGTGAACCGCATCGCGTACGACCGGCGGTGCAACTGCCGCCAGACGTAGAGCGCGGCGAGGGCGAGCACCGGCAGCACGGCCAGCAGCCACCACGGTTGCAGAAAGCGGATCATCGTGTCGTCCCCCTGGTGCGGGCGTGCCGCTGCGCGGCCACGAAACGCACCATGTCGAGCAGCCAGTCTCGGTCCGTACGCAGTCGCAGGTGGGCCGCACCCGCGCCACGCAGCGCCGCGGAGATCCCCGCCCGCTGGGCGGCCGCCGCCTCGGCGTAGCGGTGGCGCAGCCGCGGGTCGGCGGTCTGCACCTCGTGCAGTTCGCCGGTCTCCGGGTCCACCACCGGCAGCACCCCGACGTCGGGGAGCTCCAGCTCCCGGGGATCGACCACCTCGATCGCGACCACGTCGTGCCGGACGCGCAGCTTACGCAGCGGCCGGGCCCAGCGCTCCGGCGGGGCGAGGAAGTCGGAGATGACCACCGCCACGCCCCGCCGCCGGGGTGGCCGGTTGAGCATGTCGACCAGCGTGCCCAGGTCGCTGCGCCCGGTGCGGATCTCGGTGCCGGCGATCGCCCGTAGCAGTGCCTGGGCCTCCTTGCGGCCGCCGCGCGCGGGCAACCGGGTGTAGACGTCCGGGCCGGCGACGGGCGGCGCGGGGCGCCACCGGCGGGCGGGCGCGCCCGCGCCACCGCCACTGCCGATCACCGCGCCGATCCGGTTGCCGCCCCGGACGGTCAGGTGGGCCAGCGCCGCCGCGGCGGCCACCACGACGTCGCGCTTGAGCCACCGGCCGGTGCCGAAGTCCAGGCTCGCCGAGAGGTCCACCGCCAGCCACGTCTCCAGCTCCCGGTCGGCCACCGTGCGCCGGACGTGCGGCATCGTCGTGCGGGCGGTGACCGGCCAGTCCATCCGGCGTACGTCGTCGCCGGGGCGGTACTCCCGGGACTCCCCCGCCTCGCTGCCCGGCCCGGGCAGCAGGCCGGCGTAGTCGCCTTGGAGCAGGCCGTCGAGTTTGCGGGTGACCATCAGTTGCAGCCGCGACAGGACGGCTTCGGTGCGGTCGGAGGGGACGTCGGCAGGCCGACGGGCGGGTGAGGTCACGGGCGCTGACCGGGCCAACCGGCGCCCGGGGGCGCGGCGGTCGGCGTTGCGGTGGCCTGCTGCCGGGGCGCGACCGAGGGCAGCGGGATCGTGGACATCACCCGGTGCACCACGTGGTCGGCGGGCACGTCGTCGGCGAGCGCGTCGTAGCTGAGCACGAGCCGGTGGCGCAGGATGTCCGGCGCGATGTCCTGCACGTCCTGCGGCAGCGCGTAGTCCCGGCCGCGCAGCAGCGCCAGCGCGCGGGTGGCCCGGACGAGGCCGAGCGAGGCGCGCGGGCTGGCGCCGTACTGGATGAGCTGGGCGACGTCCGGCATCCCGTGCTCCGCCGGGGCGCGCGTGGCCAGCACCAGCCGGACTGCGTAGTCGACCAGGGCGTTGTGCACGAAGACCTGGTCCGCCTTGCGTTGCAGGGCGATCAGGTCGGGCGTGGCGAAGACCGGCGCGGGCTGCGGCGGGGCCACCCCCATCCGGTAGACGATCTCCCGCTCCTCGGCGTCGGTCGGGTACCCCACGACGATCTTCATGAGGAAGCGGTCGCGCTGGGCCTCGGGCAGCGGGTAGACGCCCTCCTGCTCGATCGGGTTCTGCGTCGCCATCACCAGGAACGGGTCGGGCACCCGGTGGGTCTCGCCGCCGATGGAGACCTGCCGCTCGCCCATCACCTCCAGCAGCGCCGACTGCACCTTGGCCGGCGCCCGGTTGATCTCGTCGGCGAGCAGGAAGTTGACGAAGACCGGCCCCAGCTCGACGTCGAACTTCTCACTCGACTGCCGGTAGATGCGGGTGCCCATGATGTCGGCGGGCACCAGGTCGGGGGTGAACTGCACGCGGGCGAAGGAGCCGCCGACCACCTTCGCGAGGGTCTCCACCGCGAGGGTCTTCGCCACCCCGGGCACGCCCTCCAGCAGGCAGTGGCCCCGGGCGAGCAGCGCGACGAACATCCGCTCCACCATCCGGTCCTGCCCGACGATCACCCGTTTGATCTCGAACAGCGCCCGCTCGAGCAGCGTCGCGTCCTCGGCCGGCGTGGTCACCGGCTCGGGTGTCTCGGGGCCCGTCCCGTTCGGCGTCGGGGCGTCGGGCGTGGTCGGCTGGGCCACCGGTCCTCCACAGCATGATCGGTTGTCGCGTGGCGTGGTGCGTATCAAGACTCGCATGCCCGGCTGAGTGCCGAGGTGGGGAGAAGGCGATTTTCGCCGCGCCGTCCCCGGGGCCCGGGGCTGGGGTTCGCCACGCCGTCGCGCGGGGCGGACTCGCCGATCGTGGGTGGACAGGGACCGGCCCGGCGTGTGTACCATTCACCCCGTCGCCGGGCGGCTCCCCCCGTGGCCGCCCGGCGCTCAAACTTCCGGTGCCGCCGCCCTAGACTGGGCGGGATGAGCATCCCCCTCCCCGCCGACGAGCCGCTGGTCTGCTCGTCCCGCGGCTGTCGCGCCCCCGCCGAGTGGGCGCTGAGGTGGAACAATCCGCGGCTGCACGACGCCGACCGGCGCAAGACCTGGCTCGCGTGCGCCGCGCACCGCACCACCCTCGGTGGCTTCCTCGACGCCCGTGGCTTCCTCCGCGAGGTCGTACCGGCGCCCGGATCGCCTACGCTCGAAGGGTGAGCGCGCACAACGGACTTCCCCGGTGAGTGGTGACGGGTCCGCCGGCCCGCCACCGGCGTCGCCCCTCGAGCCGGCGGGCCCTCTGGAGCCGTGGCCGGACACCGTCCGCTGGCTGTCGATCTCGTCCGACCAGATCTGGGTGGAGCTGATCCGCCTGGCGATGGTGCTGATCGTGCTCGCCCTCGGGCTGGGCATCGGCTGGGCGGTCAGCGGCAGCGGGTTCCTCGGCGTGGCGGTCGGCGTGGTGGTGCTGTTCGGCATCCTGCGGGGCATGACGATCGTCCGCGCCGTACGGGCCTGGGGCTACGCGGAGCGGGAGGACGACCTGCTGGTCCGCCACGGCCTGCTGGTCCGCCGGCTCTCCATCGTGCCGTACTCGCGGATGCAGTTCGTGGACGTCAGCGCCGGGCCGCTGGAGCGCGCGTTCGGGCTGGCCACCGTGCAGTTGCACACGGCCGCGGCGGCGAGCGACGCCCGGGTGCCGGGGCTGCGCCCGACGGAGGCGTCCCGGCTGCGCGACCGGCTCACCGCCCTGGGCGAGGACCGGGCGGAGGGCCTGTGAGCGACCCGGCCGCCCGGGGCACGGACCGCCGCGGGCCGACCCCGGCCGAGCCCGGCGCCCCGCCCGGGACGGCCGGTCCCGGCGCGGAGCCCGACGGCCGACCGCAAGCCCCCGGGCCCGCCCCGCAACCCGAGCCTCGGCAGCGGCTGCACCCGCTCAGTCCCGCCCTGCACGGGGCCAAGTCCCTGGTCGTGGTCATCGCCGGCCTGTCCTGGTCGACGCTGTCGCGCGTCGGCTTCGGCTGGTTCGCCGTGATGGCGGCGGTGCTGGCCCTGGGCGCCACCGTGCTGGCCGTGGTGAGCTGGTACTTCACCGGCTACCACGTGGTGGGCCGAGAGCTGCGGGTGTACGAGGGGCTGCTCTGGCGACGCACCCGGGCGATCCCGCTGGAGCGGCTCCAGGCCGTCGAGGTCGTCCGCCCGCTGCTCGCCCAGCTCACCGGCCTGGCCGAGCTGCGGCTGGAGGTGGTGGGCGGCGGCAAGACGGAGGCGCCGTTGGCCTACCTCGGCGTCGCCGAGGCGAACGCGCTGCGCCAGCGGCTGCTCGCCCTCGCCGGACGGGCCGCGGCCGCGCCGACCGCGCCTCCGCCGGCGGGGGCGGCGGGCCCGCCGGTCACCCCGCAACCGCCGCCCGGCCGGCCGCTGCACGCCGTGGCGAACAAGGACCTGCTGGTCAGCCAGCTGCTGACCCCGCAGGCGTTCATGATCCCGTTCGGCGTGGCGTTCGTGGTGGCGCAGTTCCTCTCCGAGGACACCTGGTCGTTCGTCGCGGTGGCGAGCACCCTCACCGCCATGGCGGGCGTGCTGCTGCAACCGGTGCGGCGGGTGCTCGACGACTGGAACTTCCGGCTCGCCCGGGACGAGGGCACGCTGCGGGTCCGCAACGGGCTGCTGGAGACCCGCGCGCAGACCGTGCCGCTGGACCGGGTGCAGACCGTCCGCGTGACCTGGCCGCTGCTGTGGCGGGTCAAGGGCTGGCTGCGGCTGCGGCTGGAGGTGGCGGGCTACTCCGCCGCCGAGGGCGACGAGCGCAACCGCCCGGACCGGCTGCTCCCCGTCGGTGACCGGGCGACCGGCGACGCGATCGTGGCCGAGGTGCTGCCCGGGGTGCGGCTGGCCGCGCTGCCGCTGAGCCCGCCGCCGACACGGGCCCGCTGGCTCAACCCGCTGAGCCGGGGCGTCCTCGGCGCCGGGCTCGACCCGCGGGTCTTCGCCGTCCGCTCCGGCCTGCTCACCCGGCAGCTGGCGCTCGTACCGTACGCCCGGATCCAGAGCGTACGGGTCGTGCAGGGGCCGGCGCAGCGGCGCCTGCGGTTGGCGACGGTGCACGCCGACACCGCCGGCGGCGCCGGCGCGGCCGCCCGGGACCGGGACCTCGCCGAGGCGTGGGTCCTGGCCGCGGAGCTGACGGCGCGCGCGCACGCCGCACGCCGGGCGGGCTGACCCCGCCCGCGGCGCTCAGCGGGCCGCCGTCACCGGCGGCGGCTCGGCCGAGGCCGGCGGGTCGAAGTCGGAGGCCA